>DATKTE010000148.1:0-4865 GCA_035531295.1 Alphaproteobacteria bacterium | reverse complement strand
GAAGAGAGAGAAAAAGAAATATTTAATATGAGATTTAGTGACATTATTGTTAACTTCAATAATACATTAAGTCGATTGCTTAAAATGTATTCATGGAATAATCTATATGGGCAAGTCAGCGGTATTTACCCTGTTCTTCTTGCTGCTCCACGGCTTTTTACGAAACAAATTACTTTTGGTGGTTTTATGCAAACTTTGTCAGCATTCACACAAGTCACCAGTTCTCTTTCGTTTATCGTTGATAACTACACGGGCATTGCAAGCTGGCGTGCCACCACTAATCGACTTTTAGAGTTTAAGCAAAATTTAGAACCGATTCCTCATTCTCCCCTCTCTCATAGTATTCATGAAGTGGACGCCATTCATGTGGCTTGTAATCATATTTCGCTCCCTCATGGCACTGTTCTAAGGGAAGATCTCAACCTTATTTTTAAGAAGGGAGAGCATACATTGATCACAGGACACACAGGCGTTGGAAAGAGCACGTTTGCACGCGTCCTCAGTGGACTATGGCCCTACGGAAAAGGAGAAATCAGGCTCCCTTCAGCCTCTTTTCTTTTCCTTCCGCAAAAGCCCTATATGCCTTTAGGAAGTCTTGAGAGCGTTTTACAATACCCCGCTTCAAATGCGGCGAAGAATGAAATGAATAAAGTTCTAGAAGCCGTTGGGCTTAACGCCTTTCAATCCAAGCTTCAAGAAGTTAATGACTGGTCGCGCGTTTTATCATTAGGAGAGCAACAGCGCATTGCTATCGCACGGGCTCTTCTCACCAAGCCCCAATGGTTGGTTTTGGATGAAGCGACTTCCGCTATGGATGAAGCATCAGAAGCTCAGTTATACGGCCTTTTAAAAAAGGAACTTCCGGAGACGACTTTTATTTCCATAGGTCACAGGGAAAGTTTGAAGTCCCTACACAGTCGTGAAATCCGACTGGATAAGAAAGATACTTTAAAAAAGGTTGCGGCATAAGTTTTGTTTTATTAGGGTTGCTTCGGCCCTTATGCGGACTCGCACTGAACGATCGTCATAGTGAGGTTCCGTAGGATGCCAAGCAATCCAAACCGCACGGCGTCATCCCGGAATTTAAAAAATCTTAGGCGAAAGCCTTAGATTTTGTTAATATCCGGGACCCAGGACTTTCTGTGGTACAAAGTTTTCTCTAGGTCCCGGATATTAAAAAACCCTAACGCTCCCCCCCAAAAGGGTAGCGAAGGGTTTTTAAATTCCGGGATGACGCACTGGGGATTAGCCAGTTTATTTTTCCTAATTGGTATAAGTTAAGTAAGACCTCTTGAATCAGGTGAGTTGAACTTTCTCTCTAAATTCTCCTATTTTATAAATATTAATAAATGCTGTATAATATAAATAAATGGTTGGAGGATTAAATGAGTGTAAAAACAATTCTTGTTTATTCTGTTAGCTTTTTCTCCCTTTTAGCTGCTTTTAATCTATATGCGTTTAGCAAGGAGCCTCTCCAGATGGAAGGAGTAGCCTATACTGTTCCTTCAACTCCAGGAATGATGATGCATCGACAAATGGGCATACCGCATATGCAGATGCAGCCTCGTGTAGTAATTCCTCAGATTCAGGCACTCCCTCATATAGAACCTCCACATCTTCAAGCACATCCGCATATTGAACAGCCACGTGTTCACACACTTCCCTCTGGTCCGCACATAGAGCATTTTCAATCGGTTCCCCCTGTTACTGCTCCTGTTGCACCGACTCGGAACTTACAACAATTTCGCTCGGTTACTCCAAGGCAACCTTTCGTAACACACGGTCCACAATTGCGTCACTTTCAATCCGTTCTTCCAGCACCACAACAGAGGGCGATAGCCCCTTTGCAGCAGGGTATTCAAAGCCATGCGCCTTCCTTTAGAGGGCAATCTGCACCAAGGATTCATCTGAACCAAGAGCCATTTTCATCAAATGCACCACAAAATGATAAATTCCATCACAACCATTTTTATAAAAGGCACCATCACAGACAAAACTTTTTTTATCCATTTTTTTTCTTTCCATTTGATTCTTATTTTATTTCGGGGCCTTCTTACGAAGACCCTACTTATGAGGAACAGCCTACCGTCACTGAAGAACCAACTTACACGGAAGAACAGCCCATTCAGCCCAACACCATTTATCCTGAAGCTCAGCCGTATACATCTGGTGATGAAACGTATATCCAAAACAATAACGACATGCAAAAATATATAGATCAGCAAAAAATAGCTAAAATGATGAAGGACATACACAAAGAGATGTCAATCTTCTTTGACCCTAATAAATTCTTTCCCATCATGAAACTCCCAAAGCCAGGGTTTACTTAATATAAATGAGAGAAGAGATTGATTTAAAAGTAATACCATTTATCATAAATAATTGATGTTATGTTAAGTTTCTGGATCGCCACGCCCCCAAAGGGGGCTTGCGAAGACGACTGTACGAAACATCCACCTCTCGTCTTTGCGAGGAGCTGTGCTCCGAAGCAATCCAGAATTATTTATGATATTTATTTCTTATAAATGGTATAAGGTCTCTCAAAAATATCTGTCAGTCACAAACACATCCAGGCACATCGATGTTACCCTTAGGGGGGGCTACCCAATTACATTTCCCTGCCGTGTTTGTATTACTGCATCTACAACATTGACCAATCGAGTGTTTATCACAACCATCTACTGCATAAGCGAACGGTGTTATACCGGTAAAAGCTGCACAAAAAATCATTATTCTTAATATACTATATCCTGTCATGCTTATGACTCCTACTTTGTTGTCACTCTACATAAAGCTAACAAAAAAAGATGTAGAAATAGTTAATTTATTTTACGCCATCTTTAAGTCAAAGGATGCTTTAATCAATTCCCGCGTATAAGACTCTTTAGGCGACATAAAAATGGATTCAGTCGAACCATGTTCAACGATTTTGCCCTTTTTCATAACGAGCATGTCGTGGCTTATGGCACGAACAACAGCTAAATCATGACTAATAAAAAGGTAGGCGAGTTTGTGGGTTAGCTGTAAATTCCTTAACAAATTAATGACATCAACTTGAACAGATCGATCCAGTGCAGAGGTGGGTTCATCGAGCACAACAAGCTTTGGTTTTAAGACGATAGCTCGAGCTATAGCTATACGTTGTCGTTGGCCCCCTGAAAATTCATGGGGATAGCGATGTCTTGCTTCTGGGTCAAGACCAACCTCAATCAGTGCTTGGATCACTTTAAGATCCCGTGCTTCAGGCGATTTGCCTAACCCGTGGATTTCAAGCCCTTCCGCGACGATTTGTCCCACGCTCATGCGCGGACTTAATGAACTAAACGGATCTTGAAAGACGACTTGCATTTCTCGACGCAATGGCCGCATTCCTTTTCGGGAAAGGTTTTGTATTTCTTGGCCTTCAAACCAAATTATTCCTTGGCTTTTTTCAAGACGCAAAAGGGCCAGAGCAAGTGTTGTTTTCCCCGAACCACTCTCTCCCACAACCCCCAATGTATGACCTTCTTTTAAAACGATATTGACATCATCAACGGCCCGAATATCTCCAACTTTTTTACGGAGGAAACCTTCCCGAATTTCAAAATAAACTTTTAAGTGATCAGCTTTAAGGATTGGGCGCGCATCAGGCAATGTAGGTACCGCCTCCCCTCTCGGAAATGAATTCATCAAATGACGTGTGTAAGGTGAAGATGGATGGGCAAAAATAGTCTCCATCGACCCCTCTTCCACCATGTTGCCATCTTTCATCACGACAACGCGATCAGCCATTTTGCGGACAATCCCTAAATCATGGGTAATCAAAAGCATCGCCATCCCAATCTTGTGTTGTAGCTCTTTCAGGAGATCTAATAATTTTGCTTGAATTGTGACATCCAGAGCTGTTGTCGGCTCATCCGCAATCAGTATTTGAGGCTCGCATGCAAGTGCCATCGCAATCATAACCCGCTGCCGTTGTCCGCCAGAAAGTTGATGTGGATAGGCTTGAAGACGTGATTCTCCATCCTTAAATCCCGCCATCTCAAGAAGTTCGATGCATCGCTTCCGAGCAAGTGTTCCAGTAAGTCTTTTATGAATAAGCAAAACCTCACTAATCTGTCTTTCAACATTATGAAGAGGATTAAGAGACGTCATGGGTTCTTGGAAAATCATAGAGATTTTATTTCCCCGAATGGTCCGGAGGTAATCCTCTTTTTCTCCCACTAAATCGTGGTTATGAAAGTAGATATGCCCTTTCGGATGGAAGGCCTTCGGATAGGGTAAAAGTTGCAGGATTGATAGAGCCGTCACTGACTTTCCTGAGCCACTTTCTCCCACAATGGCAACTGTTTCATGAGGATTGAGTGTAAAGGAAACGGACTTTACTGCCTCAACGATATGGTTTCCTTGCTGAAAATGAACACTTAAATCTTCAACGGATAATAGGTGCTTTGTCATTGATTGGCCTTCCGAGGATCAAAAGCATCTCGCACGGCTTCACCTATAAAAATCAAAAGTGTGAGCATCACTGCAAGAACGCCAAAAGTTGTTATCCCAAGCCATGGAGCCTGGAGGTTATTTTTTCCCTGGTTTAACATTTCTCCAAGCGAGGGAGATCCGAGCGGAAGTCCAAACCCCAAAAAATCAAGGGAGGTTAGTGTTGTGATAGATCCATTGAGGATAAAGGGCATAAAAGTTAGCGTTGCAACCATGGCATTATGAAGAACATGTCGATAGATAATTCTCGGTGTCGAAAGTCCCAAAGCTCGTGCCGCCCTGACATAATCTAAATTGCGCGCCCTTAAAAACTCTGCGCGAACCACAGGAACCAATGCCATCCAGCTAAACAGGAGCATTAAAGTCAATAACCACCAGAAGTTAGGCTG
>DATKTE010000147.1:0-4937 GCA_035531295.1 Alphaproteobacteria bacterium | reverse complement strand
TGCAGCAGCTCATGATTTTATCGCCCAACTCCCTCAAGGATACGATACGTTGGTTGGCGAGCAAGGTATTCGTCTTTCAGGTGGCCAACGTCAGCGTCTTTCCATTGCGCGTGCCATGCTTAAAAATGCACCCATTCTCTTATTAGATGAGGCAACCTCATCCCTGGACACGGAATCAGAACGACAGGTCCAAGCTGCCCTCGACCGGCTTATGCGAGGACGGACAACGATTGTGGTGGCTCACCGACTTTCAACGGTTGCGGATGCAAATATGATTTATGTCATTGAAGATGGGGAGGCAACAGAAAAGGGGACCCATCAAGAGCTTCTCGAAAATAACAAGACCTACGCGCGTCTTGTCGAACTTCAGTTTGCAACCGATACCCTATCGATGGCGTCGTAAGGAGAACGTTTGTGAGTCTTTTAAAAAAAATTCGAAGCTCATCACGTGTGCGCCGCATCGTAGGCTTGATTATCGCAAAATATGTAGGTCTCGTTTGGCTAACGGGCAGATGGGAACACCTGGGGAAAGAGTACCCCGAGCCTCACTGGCGGCAAAACAAGCCCGTCATTGCTTGTTTTTGGCATGGTCGCTTACTGATGATGTTTAAAGCATGGTTTGGGCTTCACAAATTGCACATGCTTATTTCAAGCCATCCTGACGGTGAAATTATTGCGCGAACGACCCAGAACTTTGGCTACGGGTGGATCGCAGGCTCCTCCACAAGGGGGGGTCGAAGGGCCCTTTTGAATATTGTGAAAACATTAAAAAATGGGGAATCGGCCGGGATTACGCCTGATGGACCTCGCGGCCCCCGTTATCAAGCAAGCCTTGGTGTCATTCAGATGGCACGCCTGGGTGGGGCTGCAATCATGCCAATGTCCTATTCCTCAACACGCGGCATTCTTTTAAAAAGCTGGGATCAATTTTTCCTCCCCCTCCCCTTTGGCAAAGGAATCATTATGTATGGTCCTCTCATCGAAGTACTTGGGTCAACCAAAACGGATGAAGAATTGCGCAAAGAGCTTGAAGATTCCTTAAAAACTTTAACTCAAAAAGCTGACCTTTATTGTGGGCGTGAGGAAGCAGTATGAGCCTTTTACGCAGTGGGTATGCTGGCTTAGCCTGGGTAGGAGCTCCTCTAATCTTGGGCTACCTTAAATGGAGGGCTTATAAGGGATCAGAGGATAAAAGCCGCCTTAACGAGCGTGTCGGAAAAACAGATATTTCTCGCCCCAACAAAGCTCTTTTATGGGTCCACGCAGTAAGTGTAGGGGAAGCAGTAGCTGCTCTTACCATTATCCAAGCCATTTTAAAGAAATACCCAGAAATTCATGTCCTATTAACAACAACAACTGTTTCTTCTGCAAAAGTTATCGAGAAAAGACTTCCTAAAAATACCACCCATCAGTTTTGTCCCGTCGATACCCCCCAAGCTGTGGATCGGTTTTTAAAGCACTGGCAGCCCGATCTCGCCATTTGGGTTGAGTCGGAAATTTGGCCCACCCTTCTTCATAAAACTCAAGAAAAAGGTATACCTTCAATTCTTTTAAATGGGCGAATGTCGCCTAAAAGTCATTCTAACTGGCAAAAGCTTAGGGGGGTAATTTCACCCCTTCTTTCTCGCCTTGATCTTTGTGCAGTTCAATCAGAAGAACAAGCTCATTTTTTTCAAACACTTGGCGCCAAATCAGTTTTGATAATGGGAAATGTCAAACTGATGATGACGCCTTTAGAAGTTGATTCTAAAAAATATGAAGCTTTAAGAAAGGAAGTGGGGACACGACCTATTTGGCTTGCAGCGAGCATCCACCCAGGAGAGGACGAAATTATCTTAAACGCCCATAAAATACTTCGAAAACAATACCCAGACCTGTTAACGATTTTGGTCCCTCGTCATATTGAACGAGCTTCATTTCTTCAACATCTTGCTCTCAAAGAGGGTATTTCTACGGCCTTTCGAACAGATACGACCTCCCTTGAAGGGGTTGAAATTTATATTGGCAATACACTCGGAGAAATGGGTCTTTATTATGCTCTTGCCCCCGTTGTGCTTATGGGAGCAACGCTTGTGACAAAAGGGGGACATAACCCGATTGAAGCTGCCCAGCTGGGTGCGTTTGTCCTTCATGGTCCTCATACCTTTAAAAATCCCCAGCTGTATGACTCCCTTGCCTCATTAGACTTTAGTCAGTGTATTGCAGACAAAGACGAGCTCGCTTCTTTTGTCCGTCCTTGGCTAACAAAACGAAAAGAAAGCTATACGGAACCTCTTGCTCTTAAGGCCTACCGGGAAGATGGCTTACAAAATTTGCTTAAATTTCTTGGCCCTTATTTGAAAACTTTGAGGAAAGAAAAGGAATGAAGACTCCTCTTTTTTGGCATCAGCCCCGTGGCATTCTTTCAGCCCTTCTTTGGCCATTAGGATGGGTTTATGGAACAGGGGCATACCTCGTCCACGCTTTTAAAAAACCACAGCGTTTTCCTGTCCCCATCATAAGTGTCGGAAATATAGTGTGCGGGGGAGCAGGAAAAACACCAACCGCGATTGCCCTTGCCCATCTTTTGCAAACGCGGGGGATTAAGGTTCATTTTGTGACGCGTGGTTACAGTGGTAACCAAAAAGGTCCGTTAAAGGTCAATCCCACATTCCACACAGCAACGGATGTGGGTGATGAGTCACTTCTTCTTGCAAAACAGGCACCGACATGGGTTGCAAAGATAAGACCACAGGGGGTTCAAAAAGCGATTGAGGATGGAGCTCAGCTTATTATTCTGGATGATGGTCACCAGACGACGAGCCTTTATAAAGATCTTTCGTTTGTGGTGGTAGATCTTTTTCAAGGATTTGGGAATCGAAGTGTCATACCGGCGGGTCCTTTACGAGAGGGTCTTAAAGAGGGCTTAAAGCGAACAGATGCTCTCATTGGTATTGGAGAAGGAGAGAAGTTGTTCTCCCAGCCTTTCTTTAAGGCACAAAGCATCCCTCACCCTCTCACTTTACCTGCAAATCGGGTTATTGCTTTTTGTGGGCTTGGATTCCCTCAAAAGTTTTACAAAACCTTACAAGATTTAGGTGTTGATCTTATTGCCACCGAAAGCTTCCCGGATCATTATAAATACAAAGAAGAAGATCTTCTACGTCTTCACAATCAAGCCAGATATCATGAGGCTGTCCTCGTTACGACTCGGAAAGACATGGTAAAAATCCCACCCTCTTGGCAAAGCCATCTTCATGTTTTAGATATAAGCATCGAATTTGAAGATTCTGAGGGGGTTGTTGATTTCATTTTTAAGTCCCTGGATCGCCACGCCCACTTTGTGGGCTCGCGAAGACGACCGCAGTAAGGCACCCACCCCCCGCTCGTCTTTGCGAGGAGCTGTGCTCCGAAGCAATCCAGATATTTTTCAAACTTATTAGATATATAAGGAAATATTTTGAAGCTTAGTTTATTCACCCCTCTGTGTCATCCTTGGCTAGAAATACTTTATTTTCCAAAGGAAAATATTAGCATTTCTTGGCCGAGGATCCCTATGTCAACAAGATCCTCGGACCAAGAAAAGTTATTGTTTTTCAAAGGAAAACAAGCCTTTTCTAGCCCAAGGATGACACCTGTAGGGTGAGCCATGAATCGTTACAGTCTCTTAAAAAAAATACGCCATTTGATTGAAGGTGCCTTTGTTGGCATGGCGTTTGTGCTTTTTCATTATATTCTCCCTTTTAAAATCTGTGTGACTTTTTTAGCATGGCTCTCGCGAAAAGTAGGGCCTCGTCTGCGTTTAAGTAACCGAGCGCGATCGAGCTTAAAAAAGTGTTTTCCTGGAATCTCAGAGATTGAAATTCAAAGAATTATTGCAGAAATGTGGGATAATTTCGGGCGCCTTATGGGAGAATATGTAAAGGCGCACGTGTTTTGGAATGGAAAGACCTTACATAATATTGAAATCGTAGGCATTGAAAATTTGAAACGTTTTCAAGAAGATGGAAAGCCCGGCATTATTTTTACAGCCCACCTGGGCAACTGGCAAATGATTACACTCGCCGCTCAATCAATAGGGTTTGATCTCGCGCAAATGTACAGACCTCCCAATAATCCATGGGTAGATGCTCTCATGCTAAAATGTCAAAAATTTACTGTAAAAAACGTTATTACGAAAGGCAATGGAGGGCCAAAAGAATTTCTTTCGCTTATCAAAGGAGGAGGGCATGCCCTTCTCTTGGTCGATCAAAAAATGGGGGAAGGAATTTCTGTACCCTTTTTAGGACGCGAAGCCATGACAGCAACAGGCATTGCAAAGATGTATCTCAACCAGAATTGTCCCCTTTTACCTGCCCGTTCTGAACGCCTACATGGCTCCCATTTTCGGGTAACCTTTTATCCTCCTATAGAATTTGTTCCTCAAGGAGATCAAAAAAAGGACATGTATGGTTTACTCCTTCATATCAACAGCATACTGAGTGACTGGGTCAAAGAACGACCTGGTCAATGGCTCTGGCTTCACCGTCGATGGCGCGATTCATGAAAGTCTTAGCGATCGATACGGCAGCATGGAAGTGTTCTGTGGCGCTTTGGGAAGATGGACATGAACTCGCGTTTAGAGAGCAGGGTTCTGAACGAGATCAAGCCATCCTTTTGCCTCAATTCGTAACAGAGGTTATGGGCCAACACACAGTTGATCAGCTTCTTGTCAATGTTGGTCCAGGTTCTTTTACTGGCATTCGTGTGGGCATTGCATTTGCTAAAGGACTTGGTATGGGGTTAAACCTCACCGTAAAGGGTATAGATAGTTTTACAGCAACCCATGTAAGTCTTGGTTCACCTGATGACGTCTTGATTTTAATTGAAGCAAGACGTCATGATGTTTTTGGAAAACGATTTCTGCAGGGAAGTTCTCAAACTCCTCAAAGCCTTACTCGAGAAGACATTGAAAAGAT
>DATKTE010000146.1:0-18332 GCA_035531295.1 Alphaproteobacteria bacterium | reverse complement strand
TTGGATGGGTATGAAGAAACCCTTGGTATTAACCACTTCGACTTGGCCGTTGATTTTGGATGGTTCTATTTCCTCACGAAACCCATTTTCTATGCTCTTGAATTTCTGAAAGGCATTTTAGGAAACTTTGGTTTGGCCATTTTAGCCCTCACCGTTTTGATCAAACTTCTTTTCCTCCCGCTTGCCAACAAATCCTATGAATCCATGGGTAGGATGAAGTCTCTGCAGCCTGAAATCGAAAAGGTTCGGGAACGGTATGCGGATGATCGCATGAAAATGAACGAAAAAGTAATGGAGCTTTATAAGAAGGAAAAGGTTAACCCTCTGGCTGGCTGTTTACCTATGATCATTCAAATTCCTGTATTCTTTGCTTTGTACAAGGTGCTCTTTGTCTCTATTGAGATGCGTCATGCGCCCTTTTATGGATGGATTCATGACCTATCAGCCCCTGATCCCACGACTGTATTCAACCTTTTTGGCTTAATTCCCTGGGATCCACCTTCCTTTTTGATGATTGGTGCATGGCCAATTATTATGGGCGGAACCATGTTCTTACAACAAAAGTTGAGCCCCCCACCGGCAGATCCCGTACAAGCCAAGTTATTCCTATTCATGCCGATTTTCTTTACCTACCTCCTTTCTCAATTCCCGGCAGGACTCGTCATTTACTGGGCCTGGAATAACACGCTCTCCATTGCTCAACAGTGGTTTATAATGAAACGCTCGGAAAGGAAAAAGGCAAAACATGCCAAGCGAGAAGCTGTCTAATATTAGTGACTATCCTCGTTGGCTCTTTGCCCAAGAATGTACCTTTGTGGCGGGGGCGGACAAAATGGAGATTCTCCCTCCCCCCGGCCTACCAGAGATCGCTTTTGCTGGCCGTTCAAATGTGGGTAAGTCAAGCCTGATCAATGCACTCCTGGGACGCAATAGCCTCGCGCGCGTTTCCCACACTCCAGGTCGAACCCAGCAGCTGAACTTTTTCTTGCTTGGAAAACGATTTTATATTGTTGATATGCCAGGCTATGGCTATGCAGCTGTGTCGAAAGCCAAAATCAAAGTCTGGTCTCAGCTTATACAAGATTACTTGAAAGGGCGCGTTCCTTTAAAACGCGTGTTTTTATTGATCGATAGTCGTCATGGATTCAAAGCAACAGATGAAGCGGTGATGGAAGAGCTGGACAAAGCAGCTGTGTCCTATCAAATTGTGCTGACAAAAGCAGATAAGTCAACGGGCGCCCATCTCGAAGAACTGGTCGCTTCTCTCACCGAAACCCTCAAAAAACACCCAGCCGCTTTCCCAACACCCCTTCTCACAAGTTCTCGTGAGAATGAAGGATTAGGAGCCCTCCGCGAGATCATTGCAGCTTTGGTGGGGTAGTAACAAAGCCGTCATATATGGACGAGTGGGAGAATGCCCTTAACCAAACCTTAATTTTTCTCATCTATAAAAGAGAAGATCTCACTAAGGTTGGTAAGCACCATGAAAGCCAAGGAAAAAAAACCCAAGAAAATTACCGTCAATCTCGCGCTTCAGGGAGGGGGAGCACAAGGAGCCTTCACCTGGGGGGTGCTTGATCGGCTTTTAGAAGAAAAAACAATTCATATTGAAGGCATCAGTGGCACAAGCGCTGGAGCTATGAATGCGGCAGCATTGGCCTGTGGCTTCATCAAAGGTGGACATGAAGGGGGAAGGAAAAATCTCTATCAATTTTGGCGGGCGATCTCTGCATGCACTGGGGCTCTCAACCCCGCTCAAATGTGGAGCGCACCCTTTAAAAATGATTTCCTAGGTTGGTCACCGAGTAAACTCTGGATGGATTCCCTTTCGCAGATATTATCTCCTTATCAAATAAACCCCTTTAATTATAGCCCCTTGCAAGAGGTTCTTCGCAAAAATATTGATTTTGCGGCTCTCAATAATACCAAGAAAATTAAGCTTTTTGTGGGTGCAACAAATGTCGAAACTAACATGTTAAAAGTGTTTCACAATGATGAATTATGTGAGGAAGCTCTTCTTGCATCAGCTTGCCTCCCCACAATCTCTCAAGCCGTTAAATGGAAGGGACGTTATTATTGGGATGGGGGGTATATAGGAAACCCAGTGTTGGAACCTCTTATTTATCATTGCGATTCAAAAGATATTATTATTGTTCCCATTAACGCAATTTGCCACAAGGGCGTTCCTAAAACTCCTAAAGAAATTCTCAATCGATTGAATGAGGTTACGTTTAATGCGTCCCTTATGCGCGAAATCCGTGTGCTCCTGCATATCCAAGCGCTTTCTAAGCATCTTTCTCCGGAAAATCCATATGCTGAAGTGAGGCTTCATTCCATTCAGAATGAAGAGTTTATGAAAAGCTTAGGGGCAGACAGCAAATTCAATACGGACTGGTCCTTCTTAAGCGAAGTCAAAAGCATGGGTAGGGAAGCCGCAGATAAATGGATTAAAAAAAGCTACCACATCGTTGGAAAAGAAACGACAATGGATTTAGGCCTTTGGCGCATGGATGAGGTGTAAACTCATCATAGATCTACCCAATTTAACTAAACTTTAAATTTTTTCCCCTATAAAAGAAAGGAGCCTAGTTCCATAGCCTGTCTCACTCTCTTCTCTAAAGGCAAAGGTTAATAGCCCCTATGACAGCCAAAGCAAAAGCTCCTAAGAGAATTTCCATCAATCTTGCCTTACAAGGAGGAGGCGCTCAAGGAGCATTTACTTGGGGCGTTCTTGATAGACTTTCTGAAGAGGAAGCAATCGAGGTTGAAGGAATCAGTGGAACAAGTGCAGGTGCTCTTAATGCAGCCGCATTCACCTATGGCTTCATCAAGGGTGGCCACAAAGGAGCGAAAAAGGAGCTTCATAACTTATGGCACACAATCTCTGAAGTTTCAGGTGCTCTTAACCCTACTCAGATGTGGAGCCCATTCTTCCCGAATGATTTTTTAGGTTGGTCGCCTGTTAACTTTTGGATGGATTTTGCATCTCAAATTTTATCTCCTTATCAACTCAATCCCTTAAATTATTGCCCTCTTAGAGAAGTTCTGCATAAAACGATTGATTTTGAAGTCTTGCAGAATACAAAGAGAAAAATTAAGCTTTTTATTGGGGCAACGAATGTTGAAACGAACCGATTAAAGATGTTTCACGATGATGAAATATGTGAAGAAACCCTTCTTGCATCAGCCTGTCTACCAACCCTTTTTCAAGCCGTTAAATGGAAAGGGCATTACTATTGGGATGGTGGATATATGGGAAACCCTGTACTGGAATCTTTAATTTACCATTGCGTATCAAAAGACATTATCCTTGTTCCCATTAATGCGATGCACCATCACGGCGTTCCCACAACCCCAAAGGCAATCCTTGATCGTCTAAATGAGATTACATTTAATGCGTCTCTTATGAGAGAAATTCGCGGTCTGCTTCGTATCCAGAGCTTACCGGAACATCTCTCTAAAAAAAACCCATACCTTAATGTGCGCCTTCATTGTATTCAGAATGAAAAGTTCATGGGAAAATTAGACGCAAGAAGCAAATATAATACGGATTGGGCGTTTTTACTTAAACTCAAAAAAATTGGGAGAGCTTCGGCCGATTGCTGGATTAAAGAGAATTATCAAAAGCTTGGAAAAGAAACATCGATGGATTTATCCAATTGGGAGATGGAGGAGCCATAGAGCGCAAACCTCAAGACAATCCATTTTAAACTTTTAAGTTATATTTCTTATTCTATTTATAACCTGAGTTCGATGTAGTAGACGCACTCACGATCCACTGGTTTGTCATCCTCGCGCAGGCGAGGATCCAGTCAACCTTCTAAAACAGAACAATTTTTTAGTTTATGTGAAATAGTACCTTTATACTATTTTTATTGTTTTCCATCATAACAGTCTTCTTTTCTCAACATTTTTCTGGATCCTCGCCTACGCGAGGATGACAACTTTTTGATTTGTATATCTTTTTTAATTTCTTACGCCGAACTGAGGTTATTTATACAGTTCAAAGATCCCCCCTTGACCCGTTGCGCAAACACTCTCACACTGATTTAAATGATCAACGAGACCCACTATGACAAAAATTGCTTTTCTTGCCTCTTCTTCCCCCGAAGCCCTGCAGGCTAAAGGTACGCTTGAAGCTTTATATCCCCCCGTTGCCCCCTCAGAGGCTGAGGTCCTGATCGCACTCGGGGGAGACGGGTTTATGTTGGAGACCATGCATGCCTACCTTGACTCGCATATTCCTCTTTATGGAATTCATTGCGGGAGCGTGGGTTTTTTGATGAATGACTTCTCACCTCAGTCTCTTTTAGATCGTCTTAAAAAAGCTAAACCCAGTCCTCTTTACCCACTTGAAATGACCGTCCATCAAAACGGAGGAGATACGAAAGAAGCACTTGCCTTTAATGAGGTTTCCTTATTGCGGGAAACCCGACAAGCGGCCAAAATTCAAATTAAGGTAGATGAAGTAATCCGCCTATCAGAACTTATTTGTGATGGCGTTCTTGTTGCAACCCCTGCAGGAAGTACGGCTTATAACCTGTCAGCCCACGGACCAATCATCCCACTAGGCGCCCCCTTATTAGCCTTGACCCCCATAAGCGCCTTCAGACCTCGTCGGTGGAAAGGGGCCCTTTTACCGGAAAGCGCTCATGTAACATTTACTATTCTTGAGCCTCAAAAGCGCCCCGTCAGTGCGGTTGCGGATTTCACAGAAATCCGTGATGTGACTTCTGTTTCTATATCACAATCCAAAAAACATTACGTGACACTTCTTTTTGATCACGATCATAATCTAGATGAACGCATATTGAGAGAACAGTTTTTGGAGTGATAACGCCTCTCACGTCGTCATTCCGGGGAATTTACTCAAATCTTCAAATGCTTCTTTGATAAATAAATCCATATTTTTGAGGAAGGTAAATGTAAGGCCATCAAGGTTAACATGGTTACGCCAATTGCTAAAATGTATAAATCAAAGCCAATCATAACACCGATCGTTGACGTCACCCAAAGAGAAGAGGCCGTTGTTAGGCCTTGAGCTGACTTGATTGTTTTATCAGAACGAAAAATGACTCCGCCCGCAAGAAACCCGATGCCAACGACCACGTTTGCGACAATGCGAGAGGCAGAATCGGGCGAAAAAAAAGAAGATACAATTGAATAGGCACAAGCTCCTGCGCAAATAAAGCCAAAGGTTCGGATACCCGCTTCTTTGCCGACTTTTTCTCTTTCCCAACCAATGGCTCCTCCAGCTAAAAGTGCAATAAACACTTTTAAAATGAAATATAATTCTAAATACCAGGAACTCTGTTTTATGATGACTTCCATCTTTTACGGATACCCCTCTGACTTTGTTAAGATTATTAAAATTTATCTTAATTTCTTTTAATCCTACACTCTTCCTCTACCCTAGATAAAGTGAATTCAACATGGCCGCATTTTACCCCATCTTTTCATTTCCTGTAGGAGACCACTCAAAAGGACTTGGAAATAGGACTTGGACAGGGAGGTTTCCTCTAAGGATGCAAAAAAATTGGGCGATTGGTGGCTTACCATGGGTTGGGATTATGAAATCAACCCTATAAAGAATAACTTCAATTTAATCTATTATTAACTATTTCAACATAGACTTAACCCTAAGGGAAACCCTTTAAGTAACAGTCAAGAAAGGAATAAACGATGATGAAGAAAATGAAATTACTATCAATGGTATTAACTCTATCAACGATACCATTTTTTGCTCAAGCCGCTGAGGATACTGTTGAACTGAATGCTCCTATTGCAGTGACAGACCCGACTGGGGCTACCGTAAAAGACAAACATGTTGATGTTTCAACAAATGGCACTGGTGCATGCACACATGCCGATAGAGAAAAAGGGAAATCTCGTTTAACAGGATGGACTAAGACATCAGGAGAGGAAGCATGGGCCACCATTAAAGTGAGAATTGGTGATGATAATGCAACTCCAGCAGTATGCGAAAAGATTCTTCTTGTACAAGGGGGAAAGGCTATTCAGTCCCTTGACTTAGTCATCGACAAAGAGTCTTGCACAGCAAAACCAACCTATTAAAAACAATTCAAAAATTTTTTGAATCGAAAGGAAGGAGCCTCGTGGGGCTCCTTTATTATGTTGGCGTCATGAGGCAATGGTGAAGCTTAAATGCCCCTCTTGACCCTTACATTTCAGCTTCCTCTTTTCCAAAAAAGATTCATCAACCTCTTTTAACTTCAGCTCGATGTAAGAAATAATAAAAGACATATAAATCATCATATTGTCATCCTCGCGGAAGCGCGTCTTTAATATTGCACTGAGGTTCTTTTATATTCCTGGTCCCCAGGTTGTACCAAATCCTATATATCCGACAAGCCTATTTGCCCCAGCAACGGAATGCCCTGCACTCAATTGAAAAAAGTAGTTAGGAGTAAAGTTGTATTGTCCCCCAAAATTAACAACAAAAAACTTTTTATCGTTTAAGTTTGCAGCTCCCTGAGCAACAAATTCAATGCCTAATAATAGTTTTTTTGTAACTTGGTTTCTAATGAGGGGACCTCCATAAAAGAAATTAAATTGATTCTTTGCTTGGTTTATAGCATACCCACCGCCTACTGTAACTTTCCAGTTATCCCAATCTTTTTGTACCCAAAAAGGTAATCGTACAAACAACTTACCATTACCAAGCCCTTGTTTCGCATTTCCTATGGGGATTGTGAATTTCGGGAAAATAGCTGCTGAATACCCACTTCCCTTAACATCATTAAAAAAACGATATTTCATATCGAGATGAGGGTCTCCATAACCATAATGGCTCAGCGCTCTTTTTGGAGCCCTCAAGCGAACAACAGGAAGAATGAAACGCGTATGAAGATTGGGGTCAAGGCCCACTTTCGATTCCAGTGCCGGAAGCTCTACATTGGCTCCCTGTTTATTGTGAAGATAGTTTATAAACGGTGCAGCATACCAGCTTTCATAGGGCATAATATCCGTTGAATCAAGAATGAATTCATCTGCAAAAAGCGCATTTGACAGGATTATCCAAGAGATTACAGTTCTTAATAGACACGGCATCAAAAGATATTCCTTTTTGCTATTTATCTTTAAATACCGGCGTTCTTTTTTCAAGGAAAGCCCTCATACCTTCCTTTTGATCTTCAAGGGCAAAGGTGGAATGGAAAAGCCGACGCTCAAATTTAAGACCTTCAGATAGTGGAGTTTCAAAAGAGCGGCCCACGGATTCTTTAATCATCATCACAATCGGCAAAGAATAGGATGCAATTTTTTCCGCAATTTTCAAGGCCTCTTCCTTTAGCTTAGAATCCGGCACCACACGGCTCACAAGACCTGCTGTTTCAGCTTCTTCTGCATCCAGTAAGCGACCTGTCAAACAGAGATCCATAGCCTTTGACTTGCCAATAGAGCGAGCCCATCTTTGCGTTCCTCCTGCTCCTGGAATTGTTCCAATGGTAACTTCTGGCTGGCCAAATTTGGCTGACTCAGCTGCTATAATAAAATCACACATCATGGCAATTTCGCATCCACCCCCTAAGGCATAGCCAGACACTGCAGCGATAATAGGTTTGCGACATGTACTTATTTTTTCCCAATCTTTAGTGATAAAATCTCCTAGATAGGCATCCATATAGGTCTTGTTTTGGATTTCTTTAATATCGGCTCCAGCTGCAAAAGCTTTTTCTGAGCCCATCAAAACCATGCAATGAATCTCGGGATCCGCTTCACAAACATCCAATACGTTGCTTAAATCTCGAATAAGGTTTTCAGAAAGAGCATTCAGTGCCTCGGGACGATTCAGGGTAATGACCCCCACTTTCCCTATTTTTTCAAAAAGAATGAATTCATACGTCAATCACAGTGCTCCTTCATCTGTTCTTCTTCTTCCCTTGATTCTTCTCGTAAAAAATCCCAGAATTGTTGGATTCGTTTCGAGTCTTTTAATTGACGAGGGTATACAAAGTAAAAACGCACGTAAGGTGTTTTAATTTCAGGCAGAATTTGGACAAGGTTTTTAAGATTTTTTGCAACATATTTGGGAAGACAGGCAATGCCACTTCCCGATTCAACAGCCCTTGCAATACCATATAAATTATTAATGGAAAGATAAGCTTCGCGTTTCACACCAGGCGGAGTTCCACATGTTAAAAGCCAGCTCGCATCATCAAAAGGAAGCATAGCCCTATCATTAAAAACGACAAGTCGATGGCGATCCAAATCTTCAGGATTTAAGGGGACTCCAAAGTTCAAAAGGTATTTATGACTTGAATATATGTATAAATGCCTGCACAAAAGTTCCTGATAGATAAGGTCCTTATCTTCTGTCACGGATGTGCTGATAGCCACATCGGATTCATGAACAGTTAGATCAACAGGATCATCACTCAACCTTAAGGTTAGACGTGTTTCAGGGTATTGATCGAGAAACTTATAAAGACGCGGAGCAATCCAAGTCGTGCCAAACCCAATGGTTGACGCAATCTTTAAAACGCCTTGAGAAAATTTTGTGTTTTCAGTAATTCTTGCTTGAACCATCGCAAGCTCTGTAAACACATCACGCGCCGTTCGGAAGAGAAGCTCCCCCTGCTCTGTCAGAATAAGCCCTCGTGCATGCCTATGAAAAAGAGGAACGCCCATACGATCTTCAAGGGTGCTGATCTGCCTGCTAATAGCTGACTGACTGATCTGCAGACGTGATGCGGCTCTGGTAAAACTACCTGATTCTGCGACATTATAAAAAATCCTGAGCTTATCCCAATCCATCCTGTCTTAAGTTATCCCCTCTTCTTGCAAAAAATTTGCCGCATCAAGGGCACCCATACATCCCATCCCGGCTGCAGTTACGGCTTGTCTATAGACTTTATCACGCACATCCCCTGCCGCAAAAATTCCCTTAACCGAGGTTTCAGTCGATGTCGGTGATCCTATAATATATCCTTCAGTATCCAGCTTCAGCTTTTCTTTGAAAATTTGTGTATTGGGAACATGTCCGATTGCTATGAAGAGCCCATCAACGGCAAGATCTTGTGTCGCCCCTGTCTTTGTGTCCTTAAGGCGCGCTCCTGTAACGGCAAGGGGATCTTCTTTGCCTAAGACTTCATCTAACACATGATTCCAAATAACATTGATTTTTGGATTTTTGAAAAGCCTTTCCTGCAGAATCTTTTCAGCCCTTAATGAATCCCTACGATGGATAAGCGTTACTTTGGAGGCATGATTTGTCATATA
The DNA here is from genome assembly GCA_035531295.1 of Alphaproteobacteria bacterium. Taxonomy (GTDB): domain Bacteria; phylum Pseudomonadota; class Alphaproteobacteria; order UBA9655; family UBA9655; genus UBA9655. The sequence continues at coordinate 9,092 of DATKTE010000146.1, read as the reverse complement.
GAGAGCTTCTTCAACGGCCGTATTCCCCCCACCTATAACCGCAACTTCCTTGCCGCGGAAGAAAAAGCCATCACATGTCGCACAACCTGATACCCCAAAGCCACGGAATTTCATCTCGCTTTCTATCCCCAGCCATTTCGCCTGGGCACCGGTACAAATAATGATGGTTTCAGCCTTATAAAGCGTCCCTCCTTCCCCGTGACACACAAAAGGCGGCGTAGAAAAATCGACATAAATAATCTGATCCGTCACAATTTTGGCACCCACGTGGTTTGCCTGAAGGCGCATTTGCTCCATCAACCACGGCCCCTGAATCACATCAGCAAAACCGGGATAATTTTCCACATCTGTGGTAATCATGAGCTGTCCACCAGCCTCAAGCCCGGTCACAATAACTGGTTCGAGGTTTGCACGAGCCGCATAAATTGCTGCCGTATAACCCGCCGGACCACTGCCAATAATCAAAACTTTTGTATAAATTTCTGACACCTTAACTGCCTTTCTTTCTTTTATGGTAACTATTCACCTCATTCTCAAAACGATGTCATCCTTGGCACCAAGATCCTCTGGTCAAGAAAAGTTATTTTTTTTCTAGCCCTAGGATGACACAGGTGATGAATGGTTACCTTTTATGTCTATGAACCCTATTGTGCCAAAGTTAGAGAAGAATGTCAGGGGAAAAATAAGGTTCTCATCATCAAGGACTGTTTAAAGCTAACTTCAGCGTGAATAAGCTTCTCTCAGATTACATTTAAAGAATATCTTCTTTTTCAGGAGAAATCAAAGGTATGAATTGGCCATTTGTGAATTTAACACGTGTTAAATTACTCATACTCCCCACAAGATATTTTATAGTTTTTTTGTTGCGACAATTCACAAGATTGGGTGTAAGTTTCGTATTATTTTTTCTCATTTTTAATTGAAGGATCGTTAGTTATGACTAAATCTCTTTTTTCCGCGTTAATGATTGGAACCAGCATTCTTGCTTTCTCTATGCCACTTGTGGCGATGGAAGAGGATAAATTAGAATCAAGTAAAGCAACATGCTTAATGGATTTACCTTCAGAACTGCATATGGAAATAGCCAGAAAATGTTCCCTAGCAGCATTAGGAAGACTCGCGTTAGTCAGTCATTATTGGAAAAACATTTCTGAAGAGAATTATATATGGAGGAATATTGCTGAAGAAAATGGTTTATCCCTTCCAAACGAAGATTTAGGTTTTGGTAAAGCAAAATCAAAAGTTAAAGAGGAGAAAGCGCTATCGACTGTAGTTACAACAATTGAAAACGGGACAAAATCTCCGCTTCGTATGACACCAGCCGTTGACATCTTTTATGGACCTTCAATCGATGAAATTAATAATTGGCGTGTCCACCAAAAGCCATCTACGCTCGTTAGTGCTATTAAAGCAAAAAAACAACTTCCACACTCTGAAATTGACAGTGGGAAAAAATTAGTGGTTGAGTGGAATACTATTCAAGAACATTTCGACCTTCCTCAAGCACAGGCTTATACTGGCGATATTTCCATGGTTTTTGTAAGCACGGCGGTGGGGAAGGGTTTAATGACGACAACGATCTACAACGAAAAGATGACCACCGATCCTTTAAAGTATAACAATAAGCGCAACGCATATAAGATTAAGACTTCTACAGATCCTCGCAAGCCCTACACTTTAGAATTAATCAACTAATCAAACTTTGAGAGAGGCTAATGGCGCCTCTCTCAGCCCCTCTATTTTCAAATCCGTAAATTAAACTCGGTAGTATTTTCCATTCAAACCTGCCCTACAATCCAAGAAATGTTTCCGCTGTTTCTTCCTCTAAAGTGGGCCAATCTGTATAACCATGCGCACCTCCTCCGTACCAGGTATCTTTGGGCGCTTGATGAAGATTAGCGTTTATTTGCAAACGGTAGACGAGATCTGGATTGGCAATAAATAATCGACCGAAACAAATGAGATCGGCAAGATTCTCTTGCCTCGCTTTAAGAGCCAAATCAAGATCGTATCCATTGTTTGCCATGTAGAGACCGTTAAATAAGTTTTTCAACTTAAGAAAACTAAAACCAGCGGGGATCGTGCGTGGACCACCGGTTTCACCTTCAATGCAATGTAAATAAGCTATCCCCAAATGATTGAGTTGTTCCACCACATAGGAAAATGTTTTCATAGGGTTACTATCAGCGATATCATTAGCAGAACTTACGGGACCCAATCGAACGCCCATGCGATCCCCACCCCACACCTTCTTGACAGCCTCTACAACCTCAAACAATAACCGAGCCCTATTTTCTAAGCTTCCCCCATAGATATCATTACGCGTATTGGTCTTGTCTCGCAGAAATTGATCCAAGAGATATCCATTTGCCCCATGAATTTCAACACCATCAAACCCTGCGCGTTTAGCACAGTTTGCGGCATGAGCATATTGTTCAATAATCTCCGGAATTTCCTCAAGTTCCAATGCTCGAGGTGTCACAAAGGGCTTAAATCCCGTTTCTGTGAAAGCCAAACCTTCTGGCTTAATTGCAGAAGGGGCTACGGGCAATTGTCCATCAGGCTGCAGATCCGGATGGGATATACGACCCACATGCCAAAGTTGGGCAAATATGCGCCCGTTATTGGCATGGACAGCGTCAGTTACAAGCTTCCAGCCTGCGACTTGTTCATCTGAATAAATTCCTGGCGTAAATGCATACCCTTTTCCTTGCTGTGATATTTGAGTTGCCTCGCTTATAATTAACCCAGCGCTTGCGCGCTGTGCATAATATTCTGCATTCATTGGACCTGGCTCATCCTTTTTTCCAGCTCTACTGCGCGTGAGAGGAGCCATAACAATACGGTTCGGAAGTGTTAAAGGTCCAAGTTTGACTTCATCAAATAAGTCAGTTTCGCTTCTTTCAGGTTTAGATTGCTTCATAAGAATGACATCCATCTCTTGCTATTGGGTACAGAAAAATCTTAGACAGATTTCTTTAAAATTTCGTTGAGAATAAGTTAAATTTCTTGGTTTTTCCCCCATTTTTTGGCATACTGTGGTAAAGGTGGAGCAATATAAGACTCCCCTAAAATCATAAGGGAAAGCAGTACTAATGGGACTCGAGTATGCCATAGGCCTTGTTATCGCCATGTTTCTCGTAGGTTATCTTATTTATTTTCTTCTCAATATTTCTTCTTCAAAGGGGAAAAAATAAGGATGACTCTTTTAGGCTGGCTTCAAATTGGGCTTTTATTTAGTCTTCTCTTAGCACTCATAAAACCTCTTGGGTTATATCTTTACAACATTTATGAAAGCCCTCCTCGCCTCCCTATTTTAAGGACAATAGAAGAAACCATATTTCGGTTCTGTGGCATAAGTAACGAACAACAAACCTGGAAGAGCTATATGCTCTCACTCTTCCTCTTTGGTGTGATCGGAATCGTTGTCTTATTTCTTATCCAAACGTCTCAATATTTTCTTCCTCTGAACCCTCAGAAATGTCCACCCGTTCCTTGGGATCTTGCCTTAAATACTGCTGTTAGCTTTGTAACTCACACAAATTGGCAAGCCTATAGCGGTGAAACAACGATGAGTTATTTTACCCAAATGGCCGGCCTTACCTGGCAAAACTTTTGTGCTGCGAGTACAGGAATGGCCGCTTTTCTTGCACTAGCGCGAGGCCTAACCCACCACGCAACAGACATGAATGATAGAATGGTTGGAAATTTTTGGGTCGATTTAATTCGATCGATTTTATATGTATTTTTACCCGGTTGCTTCATTTTTGCTCTCATCCTTGTGTCTCAAGGGACTCTCCAAAATTTTTCTCCTGCGCTCGACATTACAACTCTTGAAGGCGCGAAACAGACCCTTCCCATGGGACCTGTCGCCTCGCAAGAAGCCATTAAAATACTGGGAACAAACGGCGGCGGTTTTTTTAACGCCAATTCGTCTCATCCCTTTGAAAACCCCACGCCCCTGTCAAATTTCCTACAAATGCTCGCTCTTGTTTTAATCCCCGCGGCCTTGACGTACACCTATGGAAGAATCGCAAAGAATGCATCCCATGGATGGGCTCTATTTTCAGTTATGGTACTGATATCCGCATTAGGAGTCGCTTTCATTTATTATTTTGAATCCCAACCTAATCCTCTTTTAAGCCATCTCCCTATCGATCAAGAATTAGGCAATTTGGAAGGAAAGGAAGTTCGCTTCGGAGTACCTGAATCGTCTTTATTTGCAAGTTTAACGACGGCTACGTCCTGTGGGGCTGTTAATTCTATGCACGATAGTTTTTCACCCATTGGGGGAATGATCCTTCTTATTAACATGTTGCTGGGAGAAGTCATTTTTGGAGGCGTCGGCGTCGGTTTATTTGGCATGTTAATGTTTGTGATTATCAGCGTATTTATCGCTGGCCTTATGGTGGGGCGAACACCTGAATATCTTGGCAAAAAAATCGAAGGGAAAGAGGTTCGTTTTGCTGTCCTTTATGTGGCCCTTTATCCTCTGCTTATATTACTTGGAGCGTCCTGGTCCATCCTTGTTCCTTATGGGCTTTCTTCCCTCCAAAACTTAGGACCCCACGGATAAAGTGAGGTTCTTTATGCCTATACAAGTGCTACCCAAAATAATGGGTCTTCTTTTGCAGGCCTTAATGCTAATACGCCCTGGTACAACTTAACCCTTGCCTTAACGATGTTCATTGGGCGTTATTTGTCGATTTATTTGGGGCTTGCTATCGCAGGATCCATGGTTAATAAAAAAATAGCCATGCCAAGTGCTGGAACTTTCCCCACACAAGGTTTGCTTTTTATAGGTCTGCTCATCGGGGTTATCCTTATCGTAGGAGCCCTGACTTATTTTCCCGTGCTAACTCTCGGTCCTTTTCTTGAAAATAGTTATTTGAACATGGGAAAAACAAGCTAATGACAAAGTCAGTCTCCCGTCTGCGATCTCGTATAGATAAAAGCATGTTTCAAGAGATTTTAATTATGATTTTGCAACGTCTCAATCCATTCTACCTACAAAAAAATCCCGTTATGTTTGTTGTCTTTATCAGCGCAAGTTTAACAACTCTTATTTTTTTGAGAGACTTTTTCCAGAGCATGCCTTTCCACGAACCTCTTTGGTTTACAGCCTCTATTAGTTTTTGGTTATGGTTTACTCTTTTATTCGCTAATGGTGCAGAAGCTATTGCCGAAGGAAAAGGAAAGGCCCATGCCGAAAGTTTAAAAGCTCTTGCTGAAGAAATTAAAGCACATCGCATCTTGGAAAACGGCGAGGAAGAAATCGTGGCAGCGAATGAGCTGAAACGAGGAGACATCGTAAAGGTAAATATGGGCGAGTTCATCCCCTCTGATGGTGAGATTATAGAAGGAATTGCTGCAATCGATGAATCTGCAATTACGGGCGAGTCCGCTCCCGTCATTCGAGAGAGTGACAGTGATCGTTCTTCGGTTACTGCTGGTACACGGGTCATATCCAACGCTCTTGTCATACGCATTATTTCAAATCCTGGTGAGAGCTTTCTGGACCGAATGATTCATTTGGTGCAAGCGGCAAAACGACAAAAAACGCCCAATGAAATAGCCCTCCAAATCCTATTAGTAGGCCTGACTCTCATTTTTCTCATTGTCTGCACGACCCTCATTCCTTTTGGTTTTTATTTTCAGAGTAAGATCTCTCTTACAGTTAGCATAGCACTCCTCGTTTGTCTCATTCCAACAACCATTGGTGGTTTGGTTTCAGCCATTGGAATCTCAGGCATTGAGCGAGCTTTGACAAAGAATATCTTATCCATGAGTGGTAAAGCAGTTGAAACTGCGGGAGATGTTGATGTGTTACTGCTCGATAAAACAGGAACCATAACGCTTGGAAATCGTATGCCTGTTGAATTCATCCCCTTTGAAGGTGTGGATATAAAGGAATTAGCAAAAGCCATTCAGTTATCCAGTTTTGCTGATCGTACACCTGAAGGAAAATCCATCATTGAATTCGTTCAAAAAAATTACGGCAACTTTTTAAATGAAAAGGATAGCGCCTGTCTAACGTTTATTCCCTTTAGTGCGGAAACGCGTATGAGTGGATGCGATAATGAACCACTCTCTGTCCGAAAAGGATCTTGTGATGCAATACGAAATTTTGTCGAAAAAAGAGGGGGAACGGTTCCTTCCAATTTTTCCAAGCTCACAGAAAAAATAGGACTCGAGGGAGGGACTCCCTTAGCCGTAGCTATGAACAACAAAATTCTTGGTATTATTTATCTTAAAGATATCATTAAGCCTGGCATTCAGGATCGTTTCAAGCGCCTGCGCGCCATGGGTGTGAGAACGGTTATGATTACAGGTGACAATCCTTTTACAGCTCGGACAATTGCTGAGGAAGTCGGAGTCGATACGTTTTTAGCAGAAGCGACACCTGAAAAAAAATTGAAACTTATCATGGAAGAGCAGGACAAAGGATATCTTGTCGCTATGACAGGGGATGGAACAAATGATGCCCCAGCATTGGCTCAAGCTGATTTAGGTATTGCCATGAATTCAGGCACGCAAGCTGCTAAAGAAGCCGCCAATATGGTGGATTTAGATAGTAACCCGACAAAAATATTAGAAGTCATAGAAATAGGGAAACAACTTTTAATGACAAGGGGATGTCTGACAACTTTTTCAATTGCGAATGATGTGGCAAAATACTTCGCGATTGTACCGGCTATTTTTTTGCTAAACCTACCTGAACTCGGACCGTTAAATATTATGCACCTTGCCTCCCCGCATAGTGCTGTACTATCGGCTGTCATCTTCAATGCTCTGGTTATCGTTGCATTAATTCCCCTTGCGCTCAAAGGGGTTAAATACCGTCCCCTTGGGGCAAAGAGCCTTTTGGCACGTTCTCTCCTTATTTATGGAGGGGGAGGAATTCTCGTGCCCTTTATAGCGATCAAATTAATTGACATGGTTCTCGTTTATATGAGCTTGACGTAGATGAACAAAGATATCCTCATTGCCATTAGAGTCTCAATCTTTACGCTTTTTTTAACAGGGCTCTTGTATCCTTTTCTTGTAACAGAGTTTTCAACTCTTTTATTTTACAGACAAGCAAATGGCAGCCTTATTATGAATGATCAAAAGAAAATGATAGGATCTGAGCTTATTGGCCAGAATTTCACTAGCCCCTCTTATTTTTTTCCACGGCCTTCAGCCGCCGGGAAAGGCTACGACGGAATGAAATCTGGGGGATCAAATTTCGCTCAAACATCTAAAAAATTATTAAGAAGAATTCAGGGAAACATTGAAGAGATTAAAAAAGACAATTCCGAACTTATTCCTATCGACTTAGTCACAGCATCCGGCAGTGGTCTTGATCCTCATATTTCCCCGCAGGCAGCTTATTGGCAAGCTCCCAGAATTGCTGTACGCAGAGATGTTTCTTTAAACCGTCTTATTACCATCATTGAGGATCTTACTGAATCGCCTCAATTTAGATTCTTAGGAGAGGCAAGAGTCAATGTTCTTAAATTAAATTTTATTCTTGATCAATTTTTTGGCCCTCCTGTGTCTTTTCCATGAGTAGATCGGCTTTTGATCAAGAAGATTTCTTTACGCTCCTCCAAAAAGCAAATCGGGGTCGCTTAAAAATTTATACAGGCCCCGTCGCGGGGGTCGGCAAAACCTATCGAATGATTGAAGAAGCCCATGCATTGAAATTGCAAGGTGCAGACATAGTTCTTGCTTATATAGAAACCCATGGACGCAAGAAAGTCGAGGACCTTCTTAAAGGACTAGAAGTCATTCCAAGAAAGGAATACGAATATAGGGGAGTCACAGTTCAAGAAATGGATTTAGACGCCGTTTTAAAACGGAAACCTCAAATTGCCATTGTTGATGAAGTTGCCCACACAAATGCTCCACTTTGTCGAAATGCAAAGCGATACCAAGATATTATTGAGTTGTTAAGAGCAGGGATAAATGTTATTTGCGCTTTTAACATCCAGCACCTAGAAAGCTTGAGTGATGTCATCAAAAAATTTACAAGTGTTACAATTTACGAAACCATTCCAGATAACTTCATTAAACGTGCCGACCAAGTTATTAATGTCGACCTCGGTGTTGAAGACATCATAGAAAGATTACAATCTGGTCAAATTTATAGTGGTGAAAAAGTATCGATTGCGTTGAACAACTTTTTCAAGAAGGAGAATCTTTCAAAGTTAAGAGAAATCGCTCTACGTGAAGTTGCAGAAGCCATTGAACAAGCAACCCAGCGTCCGCACAAAAAAACCTCGACATTAAAAGAAGCTCTTTTTGCAAGTAACCAGATTATGGTGTGCTTGTGGCCCCAAAAATGGAGCCAAAGAACTCTTTTTAAAAAAGCTGCCAGACTCGCAGGCAGACTCAACAAGGAATGGTTCGTGGTTTATGCGGAGACGCCAGAGGATGAGCCAGAAAAAATTGATCTTGAAAAGCAACGACACTTGTTTGCAGATATCCAATTTGCAAAGGATCTGGGAGCACATATTGTTCACCTTAAAACGCAAAACCGCGTAGAAGCTTGGCTTGATTTTGCAGAAAAGGAAGGTATTTCCCAAATCATTATTGGGCGTGTTGAAGAAAGTTGGTGGAAAGAGACGCTAGGGCTTGATACATTACATTTTCTGTTACGACTATCAAAAAACTTTGATCTATATGTTATGAGTTACCGCAGCAGCAAAAAAACAGGAGATTTCTCATGAAAATGAGATCACAAATTCTGTTTGCACAACTCCCTACTGTCATCGTTATTACATTAATTACTATTTTTTTTATTGCTATTTTAATTTCAATTAGAGAAAAATCAGAAGAAATTTTAGTCTACAATTTTAAAAGCATACTCGCTATGCATACCATGAATAAATCGCTCGAAGACATTAATGATTTTTATCAAAACAATCCCCAAAAGGATCAGCCCCCGCCGGAAAAAATACAATTATTAGAAAGTATTGTAGAAAGCCAATTACTTCTTCAAGATAGAAATATTAAAGAGCCTGCGGAGAAAAAATTGACAAAGGCTCTTCATGAAAAGTGGAGGGTGTATAAGCAGGAAATTAATACACCGTCTTCCCACACGCTCA
>DATKTE010000145.1:0-4137 GCA_035531295.1 Alphaproteobacteria bacterium | reverse complement strand
TAGGCTATCCTCTTACAAGTGGATTAAGGAAAGTCCATCATTCTATCCCGATGTTGTCACTGACATTTGTCTATACTTTCGAGAAAATCGACGATTTTATTCAAAGCATACGCGATTTTATCATTGAATTAAAGGATCCTTTCGTTCAATTTGATCTTGTGGCAGAACCTAAAATAGATGGCGTATCTTGTTCTTTGCGTTACAAGAATCACAGACTAACCCAGGCGGCCACTAGAGGTGATGGGCAGGTTGGTGAGGACGTAACTGCAAATGTTATGACCATTAATGATATACCCAAAACACTTCCGTATGGTGCTCCCGACCTGATTGACATTCGTGGAGAAGTCTATATGACTGACAATGATTTCATCATATTAAATAAACAGCAAGAGCGCTCTAATGAGCGATTTTTTGCCAATCCACGTAATGCAGCAGCTGGAAGCCTTCAACAACTTGATCCGAAAATTACAGCTTCACGCCCCCTCCGCTTCTTTGCCTATGCTTGGGGTGAAACATCGCGCATTTTTGCGAAAACACAATGGGAAGCACGAAGCCATTTGGCTTCGTGGGGCTTTAGGTTAAATGATCCTTCGCGTATAGTGAATAATCTGGAGGAAATAAAAGCCTATTATGATGAGATAGAGAGCACCAGGTCTCGTTTAGGGTTTTCCATTGATGGCGTGGTCTACAAGGTTAATGGGCTTGATTTTCAGGAAAGATTAGGGTTCATCAGCCGCTCACCTCGTTGGGCAATAGCGCACAAATTCTCACCTGAAAGAGCGCAAACTCATATCAAGTCTATATCTATTTCTGTTGGCAGAATGGGGGCTTTAACGCCTATTGCAGAATTGGAGCCGGTCAACATCGGTGGAGTCTTAGTTTCTCGTGCGACACTCCACAATCAAGATGAACTCGATCGCAAAGATTTTCGTGCCGGAGATCTTGTCATAGTCCAGCGTGCTGGTGATGTTATTCCGCAAATAGTATCTGTTGTAATTGATAAGCGACCTCTCGATGCTGAATCATTTGTTTTTCTAAATCGTTGTCCGTCCTGCAACAGCGAAGCAATTAGACAACTTGGTGAAGCAGATTGGATTTGTACAGATAGCCTTACGTGCCCGGATCAAGCATTGGAACGTTTAAAGCACTTTGTTTCACGCGCTGCTTTCGATATCGAAGGACTAGGGGAACGAAACATAGAGACATTCCTTAAGGAGGAATTACTCCAGTCTCCCGCAGATATTTTTAGGCTCGAAGAAAAATTATCTCCTGCAGATATTTTCAGATCTAACAAAAGTGGAAAAGAAAGACCTTTGCCCTTACAAGAACGTGAAGGATGGGGCCCAGTTTCTGCCAATAAGTTATTTGAAGCTATTAGAAAACGTAAAACAATTCCCCTTGACCGCTTTATCTATGCTCTTGGTATAAATCAAATTGGAGAGGTCAATGCAAAGTTGCTGGCTCGCAATTATATTTCTCTATCCAATTTCTTAAAAGCTATGAAGGCAGCCCAAGATAGGGAATCCTCTGAATATAAGCACTTAAAAAGCATTAATGGTATTGGACCAATAGTAGCCGATAAAATTGTAGTTTTCTTAAAGGTTCCCCACAACAAATCTATTCTGGATGATATTATTGCACAAATTCAGGTGACGGACTTTCGAGTTTCTCGTACAAGTGCATCTAAATTGTCCGGCAAGATAATTGTATTCACGGGAACACTTGAAAAAATGACTCGCAGCGAAGCAAAGGCCAAAGCCGAATCTCTGGGAGCTATCGTCTCTGGGGATGTATCGCATAAAACTGATTATGTAATTGCCGGGCCAAGTGCTGGTTCTAAGGCTGAAAAAGCAAAGAGATTAGGCATTCAAATGCTTTCCGAAGATGAATGGCTTGAAATGATAAAAACTACTTCAAAGTAAATATATCTTTTCTGGAGCCAAGGTGGATAATAGAAAACGACATTTGCAGCTTGTTGCACACTTTGTCAACGGTTATGCTGAAGGCTGGTATATGGCTGTCAAACAATCTTATCGCAACGAGTTAGACATTAAATATACAGAGCGAAAAAAGAATAAGCAGTCTTTTTGGGAATGGACTCAGGGCCCCTATTTCTCCTTTGCTGAAGGCCATTTGTTCTATGACACGCCGAAGGCTTATAAGAAATGGGCTGAGGCTATTAAAGCTATTAAAACCGCTTGTCAAATTATTTCTGCAACACCTACAATTCTCGATAGGAATAAGAATCTTGTAGAAGGTATGGTTAAATTCACAGTATATAAACCAGATGAGAAATTTACATCTCTGAAATCTGTTAAAGATTACAAATTATCTCAAACAGAGTTTGTCAATTTTTTGAAAACTGGCGTACTGGATAAGTGATCGATCGGTCATCGGCTTTTGATGCCGAAAAGCAGAGGTTCGATTATGGAAGAGAGTTGCTTCATAGTTCAAGGTTCAGCCGAAGAGCCCTATAGGGTCACTTTTCGCAAGAAGGGTAATAACCTATCCGCTTACTGCACTTGTCCGGCAGGGGATAATGGTCAGTATTGTAAGCACCGAATCAACATCTTATGTGGGATCAGGCAAGGGATCGTAAGTGATAACGAAGCAAACGTACAAGTTGTAATGTCTTGGCTTCCAGGCACCGACTTGGAAGCAGCATTGCTATCCGTTTTAGATGCTGAAAAACAATGCGAGAAAGCCAAAATAGAACTTTCAGCAGCCAAGAAACGACTTGCAAGAGCTTTCCTATAATGAGCATAAATACCTTAGCTTGTTATAACAGGAACTTTGCCGAAACCAAGGGAAGAAGTGGAAGAACACATCGAAAGCCTTGGCGGCCATGCTTCTTCAGCCGTTTCAAAAAATACCGATTATGTGATTATCGGTGAAAATCCGGGTTCAAAACTTCAGAGGGCCCGGTCACTTGGGGTAAAAACCATTTCCTATGACGAATTTCTGAAGCTTATTGAGCAAAGCAGGCGCGGAGAAAACCGTAGTTATAAACTCTTTTAAGGAGGTAAGGCAATGAGAAGAATGTTTTTCCAGGTGGTACTTTTAATCATTTTTACAGGAACCTCTCTGGCAATTTCACTTGATGATGTCATGAAAGGTTTAGGCGGCACGACAAAAGCGGGCACAAATGATGACGCTACAGTAGTTTCAGGCCTGAAAGAAGCCCTTTCCATAGGGACGGAGAACGCTGTGAAGAATGTATCCCAACTCGATGGTTACTTCGGCAATAAGATCATCAAGCTCCTCATGCCGGAGAAGATCCAGAAAACGGCTGATGTTCTGAAAATGGCCGGCTATCAGCAACAGGTCGATGACTTTATTATGAGTATGAACCGGGCAGCAGAAAAGGCTGCACCGCAGGCAGCCTCTTATTTTAAAGACGCAATCAAGGAAATGACCGTTGAAGATGCTACAAAAATTCTGCATGGAGGGGATACATCGGCAACACAATTTTTCAAGAGCAAGACCCAGGATAAATTGTATACTGCCTTCAAACCCATCATCTCATCCAGCATCAATGATGTTGGTGTCACACGCTCCTATAAGGAAATGATGGGGCAGTATGAGTCACTTCCTTTCATGAGCAAGGAATCTGTGGACCTTGATCATTATGTAACAAACAAGTCACTCGATGGTCTCTTTTACACGATCGGGCAGGAGGAAAAGAAAATCCGGACAGATCCAGCTGCCAGAGTTACTGACCTCTTAAAAAACGTCTTCGGGAAGTAGGGAAGAGAGGATTCCTGATTTAGCCGGACATGAGCATTTTTTGCTGATTTTTTTGCTTATTTTTGGTCGAACTATTGTACCTGTCTGGAAATTCTGTCGGCTTCAGTACTTCATCTACTCCACACTCTGGATGCTAGCCGTTGCGTGATGATTATAATTGGTAATTCACAGGCTTGAGGTTTGGTTGAGGCTGGGAAGTTCACTCCAAATTCTCAGAATCAAGTTATGGCATAACCTAATGATTAGCGGAATCTACATGAGCGAAAGAGGAGTTCCCCGGAATTTTTTGTACCGCAGTTCACAACAAAGGTTCTTGTCTATCTGGGATTGTAAAGTAAAATGTCGAGCCCTTTCCGAGACTTGACTCAACCCAGATACGTCCACCATGAC
>DATKTE010000144.1:0-3646 GCA_035531295.1 Alphaproteobacteria bacterium | reverse complement strand
TTGTTAACGGTTACTTAAGCGATAGATCGGATGCTCGGTATTTCATGTCCGTTGGTCTTTTCCTCTCAGCCATTGTTAGCTTTATTATGGGATTTGGGTCGGGTCTTTTCTTTTTTGCGATGCTTTGGGGGCTCAATGGATGTTTCCAATCCATGGGTTGGCCAGCTTGTGCACGTGTGATTACCCATTGGTTTAGCCCCAAAGAACTTGGATCTAAGTGGGCTCTCTGGGCTTCTTCTCATCAAATTGGTGCCGTTGCTATTTTCGGTCTGGGAGGATTTCTAATTGAACACTTCGGATGGCGTTATGCCTTTATTGTCCCTGCATTTGTTTCCATGGGGCTTGCTTTCTTTCTCTTCAATCGTCTTCGTGACACTCCCCAAAAAGTTGGACTTCCTCCCGTTGAGGAATATAAAGGAGATGTGAATCATGTCTCGCATTTATACGAGGAGCGGATTACGCTTAAGGAAGTCCTCACAACTGTTTTAGCCAATAAGCTCGTCTGGTTCATGGCCATTGCCAATATGTGCCTTTATATTCCACGGATGGGTATCTTTTTCTGGGCACCTACTTTTTTAAAAGAATACAAAGGAGTCACACTCATTATTGCAGGCATGCAACTTGTATCTTTTGAGATCGCTTGCCTTATAGGGGGAATAACCGCAGGATGGATTTCAGATCGATTTTTCGCCGGTCGTCGCGGCCCCATTGCAACTGTGTTTTTAATTGGCCTTGCCATCACTCTTTTCATTTTTTGGAAGATTCCTCCAGGATATCCGTTATTAGATGCTCTTGTCCTTATGATCGCTGGCTTCCTGCTAAATGGTCCGCAAGTTCTCAATGGTGTTGCAACAGCTGACTTTGCTTCAAAACGTGCGGTTGGTGTTGCAACAGGCATCACGGGTGTTTGTGCTTATGCTGGGTCGGCTCTCGCCTCAGGCGCAGGATTTGGGAAATTAGTGGAAGTTTATGGATGGGAGGGAGGATTTCTTCTCTTTATCCTCGCGTCCCTCGTAGGTGCTTTTTTCTTTGCTCTTACTTGGAATAATCGCGCAAAAATTCTCGATGACAAAGAGGATGCCACCGTCTCTGTTTAAATTGAAAAAGAGCTCCCACACCCACACGAAGAACTGGCGTTTGGATTTTTGATTTGAAAGGAGGAACCGATAAGTTCCTCCACATAATCGATTTGGGATCCTTCGATAAGGGCAAGGGATGCCTCATCCACCGCAACGGTCACGCCTTTGTCAACAAAAACAATGTCATCGTCATGGGTTGCATCATCAAGAGAAAAACCATACTGAAATCCCGCACATCCCCCTCCAGAAACCGTAATACGGAACATCTGAGCGGCAGCGCTTGATTCTTCGTTGATAAGGCTTAGAATCTTTTGTGCAGCATTTTCTGTAAGTGTTAATGTCATTTAGAAACCTTTATCTAATCGATACTTTTGTAGAGTGATTGTAACACCCCATGCAATTTGTGTCATCTTTGATCAAGGATACGAAATGGCCATCGGTCTAAGATTCTAACTTATGTTCGATGCGTGCTATTCTTTCCATTGTCTCTTGAGGTATGGCAAAGGCTTTTAAATCTTTAATCGTCGATTTTAAAGACCAGCGAAACACTGACATATCTTCGCCCAATTGCGACTCATCAAATTTCTCATAAACTCCCAGAAGATTTTCTAATATACGGTCTCCTGCATGCAGATCCAGTGGAATCAATTCCCCGGCATTTTTGTAAAGCTTGCGTTCAGCATCAAGAAAAGACATTTCCCAACGTTTGAATTTTATCTCGGCGGAACGAAGTGCTAGAGAGCCGGGTCGTGTCTTGAGATTGATAAAGTGATGTAAGCCGTGTTTAAGCTCCACCAAAGTTTCATCAGGATTCAGGTTGTTAGCGCGACAATAAAGATCTTTCATTTCATCTTCAGCTTCATCAAGGCATTCTCCCCGAGCGTTTTCATAGTCTTCAGCCTGAAAAAGTCGATAAGCCTCGACAATGGTCTCAACGTAATTTGGTGCATAATTCTCCTCGACGAGGCCAATGATTTTTCGTAAATAGTCATCCAGTCCTTCGCCTGACTCCATTTGGGCCTGGATCGCAGATATTACATATTTTTCTGGGCTTTGCGGACCGAAGGTTTCAATGATTTCTTGCCAAAGAGCAGCGCTTTGGGTGAACTCTTTTTCTTTATAGAGGGTGCGGGCAGATACGACTTTTTCAAGCAGATCAAGAGCAGCAGCACCATCGACACAACCTCCTCCATACCAAAAAACGTCTTCATCTTCACGAGGTTCAGGTTTGTAAGTGCCTTTTTTGAGACAGTACATAATATCTTTTGCAGAGATTTTAACGCCGCGGTCAGCCTTTATCGAATCCGCATATTCAGCCAACAAAAGATAAGCGCCCGCAGTTGCAGGTGCACTAAGAGACGTTCCTTTAGCTTTTTCCGAAGCCCATTCTATGTTCGACGAAAATTCTGAGGGTTTTAATACGTCAGCATCATAGGGTGCCGCAAGAACGGATAAACTCTCCTTCGGGTAATTCTTATTCCCGCGGCCAGAATTTTTTGCAAACCTTATATCTTTGCGGTCAACAAAGGAGTCCCAGGTATAACCAACACAAAGAGTAAAAAGCGGATTTTCGCCGAAGGCCCACGTGATTTTTTTAAGATAAGGGTCAATGCCAATTTCCTCCTTATCGTTTCCAGCGGACAAAAAGACAGGTACGTGTTCCCTTAGCGCGTATCTTATGCCGTCCATGAAAGAACTTTCAGGTGTTCCTTCATTCTTAACGTGAATAGAAAGGTTAATACATGTAGCCCCCTTCAAGATTTGCTGCGCAATCGCGTCCCGAAAATTTTCAATGGTGAGCCCATCTTGAACAAAATGCCGATTTCCAAACAAGACACCTGAATTCGGAGCAATCCCAACATATTCAGCGCTAGAGAGATCAAGAGAAAGAAAACGTGTTGCTGAACTTACGGCAGTTTGAGCAACAGAACACGCATGTGAGATGTGTGACTCATTTTTACCTGAAATAATTGAGTTTGAATGGATAGCTCCTTCCAACCCTGGATAATCAGCTTCAATTTTGCCACCTTCAATAAGTCCTAAGGTTTGCCCGTGCCCGCTAAGGCCTCTTTCGTAAAGTGGCGCAAGGTTCATTGCCGCCTTTTGGGGATGACGTATGATCCATCTGCTCTCTTCTTGTCCATCCGGCAAACGAGAGCACTTCAAAGCGGTCAGAGCCCGTTTCGGCATAGAAGGAGCATCACCAATATACTCGGACTTTCCCTTCATCGCGTGAAGGTCTGCGATTTGAAAAGATAAGAGGGAACTTAAGATAATAACTTTTTTCATCATGATACAAACAACCCAATAAAACATTAATATTTTTTTCATATGGGTATACTCAATACAATTGTCAATTCATTTTTCGAGCAGCTGAATATCTGGTTGGATTTATCGCTTATTCATCTTGACCCCTCACCCGCTGCTTCGCAGCGACCTCTCCCACAAGGGGAGAGGTCGGGGAAAACAGCACTCAGATCACCTCTTTTCCAAGGGGAAGAGGTAGAGAAAACGGCACTTATCCACCTCTCCCCTTTGTGGGAGAGGTCGCCCGAAGGGCGGGTGAG
>DATKTE010000143.1:0-7723 GCA_035531295.1 Alphaproteobacteria bacterium | reverse complement strand
TAATACTATTTATAAGAAATAAATATCATAAATAATTCTGGATTGCTTCGGAGCAAAGCTCCTCGCAAAGACGAGAGGTGGATGTTTCGTACCGTCGTCCCCCGTTTTTACGAGGACAGGCTTCGCGAGCACCCAGAGGGTGCGTTGCGATCCAGAAACTTTTGGCTTCTACCATGAATTGGCGAACAGCTTGTCTATCCAACTCAAACTTTTGATATCCTCGTGGCATGGTTCTATCCCCCATACTCTCGAGTAAATATCATATATTATTATTCTGATAGTGGTTTAGTATTACATCCAACGTTTGTCATCCTCGCGTAGGCGAGGATCCAGAAATTATTCACAACATAAAGATCATTTCTCTTGAGATTGCGATCGTTCAATGATTGTTTCTCCCGTATAAGACTTTGTTCCTTAAACATTTTTCTAGATCCTCGCCTACGCGAGGATGACAAACTAAGGGAAATCTCTATAGCAGTTCTACTCTTTCAACGGCTCTTTTACATTTTTCCCGGACACTAGTGCGCCTTCGCGAGGATGACAAGTGAAGAACAGCCTTTATTTCAGTTCACTTAACATCAATAAAAAATCCGTCAGGCGTTAAGCTTATCAATAACGATTGCCTCATATATTTATCATTTTATTGAGGCCCAACCCTTCAAGAACATTTATCTGCCTCTCAGAACCTGCCTGTGCGTGGCATGGCGAGATTCTGAGTGCAAAGGATCCGATGTTTTATAAGGGCTAGCGACTACAGCAAAAGCCTGTCAATACCAGCCTTAAAAAGAGCGTCTCGAAGTTTTTGAACAATGTAAGGTTTAAAGCACCTCTTCCCTCCACTCTTATGACTAACAGCTAAAGTCACACAAGGAATTTCCGGAACTTCGAGAAGTGTTCTTTCTCCCCCTAACCAAAGCTCCACAGGCTTTGCTTTCAATTTTGGGTGTTGTTTGGATGTATGCTGGACAGATGTTGGCTTCTGAATAAAGCCAAACGACTCGAGAAGAGTTAAAGACTTATCTACATCAATTGTATTGGTATCTCTGCTATATAAAAGATCATCAAGAACTTTTCGCTGAGAACCATGTAAAAGTTTGGCTGTAGTCGCTTCCCCTTCTTTTTCTTTTTCTTTCTCACTTTCTTTTTTAATAGAACGAGTCTCTTTCCCTCGTAGCCTTAAATTTTTCTTTGCTATCTCAAGTGGAGGAAGTTCGTCATCAAAAAGCCCGTTTAAACTCTGAAGATAATCCAACCCATTAGTAGGCCTTGTTTTTATCTTTAATTTCTGGTCGGGAGTTTCTCTTCCTTGCAAATGCTTTCTTTCTATAAGTTCTATGGGTTCTTTTTTCTCTTTTGCGATATTGGGGAAAGCGTTTAGGACTTCCTTCTCTCCTTGTCCTACTGCCAGAGGAGGGGTTGATAGAGAAGGAGTTACCTTTTTCCTTGATCTCTTTTTTCTCCCCCCTGCCGATGATTCAGAAGGTGTTTCTAATTTAGATGTCATAAGAGAACTATTTTCAAGCTCAGCAACTCTTCTCGCGCGCCTTTTGGCATTTTTAGAAACAGGTTTTTCCTCAGTCTTTATTATTATAGAATCTGATATTAAAACCGGAGGTTCTTGCGCTTTTAACGGTTCAGCAGATTCTGCGCCTTGTGGAAATAAAGTTTGCCCCCGGCCATCATAAAAATCAATTCTGTCACGAAGATTGTCTTCAAGATCATTGATAAGTTTTTCTACCGCGAGCGCTTCTACCGCTAGCTTTTTTAAATCTTTTAAAGCCTCGTCACCCTCGTTCAAGAATTTTTTATTTTCTAGCTGATCTCTAGCTTCATACAAGTGTGGGCGAATAACACGAATAATAGAAACAAGATCATCTCTTGCGCTCTCTTCATCAAGAAAGAATGGCTCATACAGATATTCTTCTATAGACCCAGAAGGAATGCTCTTTAAGTTAACTTGTGAAGATTTATATGTCTTATGCAGCAGTGCTGCTGTATGCCAATATAAAATGGAAAGATCACCAGAATTTAAAGGATCAATTTTCATTGGTGTCGTAGGATTTCTGTATAAAGTAAATGGATCCTTATCAAAAATGTTGAGTTGCCCGTGGTAAATCCCAAGAATATTCTCGTAAAGCCTAGTCATCGAAGAATTTCCCGAATTATAGGATTTTCGTTCTGTATGAACTTCCCATCCATCTTTGCTTTGGCCTAAACATATTAATGGCTGCTTATCACTTTCAAAATGTTTGATCTTATTCTTTAAGTATTCAGCGCGACTTGTATAAATGGCTTGAATATACCTTGGCAGTAAATTTTTATTAATTTGTATATCTTTTGTGACATCATCAATATCTACCAGAGTAAAAGCATTGACCAAAGATAGAGGAATTAATACACAAATAAGGGAGAAAAAAAGAAATTTAAACATAAAGAACCTCAATATAAATAAATAATACAATCGGTAATACACGGCATGATAACAAAGATTTATGCAATATACAACGGGTGTAATCTCGTGGAATTTCAAATATAAAAACTAATTTATCAGAGGTGGAGTAGTAGGATACTTCAAATTAACCAGTCGGCCATCCTTGTGAAGGCGAGGATCTGGTTGCTAGCAGCCCCTCGGTCAAGAAATGCTAATGTTGACCCTCACAAAGCAAAGCATTTCTTGCCAAGGATGACACCCCGGGGAGATAAAGGTTCAAAGATTTGTTCACCCAGCCTCCAGCATTCATTAACCTGCCACTCCAGCGACTCGCTCGTTTCCAGAAACCATACCTTCATCACAGATTTTAATAGCTTTCTTGAAGAGGTCAAAAGCTTCTTCCTCACCTATAATGGTGTATTGCCCAGAACCATCTTGTGTAAAGAGATTTGGTGCCCAGGCCCATCCATTTTTAGCGGGCCCTTTATACCACTTATCCCCTCCTTTAGCACCTGATGCGGTGTAATCAGGGACAAGGTAAATTCCGATCCCTTTAAAGATTTCTCGACTCCATTTTGATTTCAATATGATGGCTTCTTTATACCATTTAAAAGACTCTTCAAGATTTTTGGGTACGCCTATCCCAAATCTATGTATGGAAGCCAGCTTTTCAATAGCCTTGCATTGCTTGATGATTGCAGATTTCTTATAAAATTCAATCGCAGCATTCATATCATCCTGAAGTTCACACCAATAGCCAAGGCTATACTGGACATTTAAATTACCTTTTTGATCGGCAACTCTATATTCGTTTAACAACTTCTCCCATTCAAATTCCCTTAACAGCCCATGAGCTCCTCTATGAATTTCTGTTTTTTGTCTTGTCTGCTTTGCTCTTTCCTCCTCAAGCTTTTTTAACCTCTTTAACCATTTGATGGCTTCATTTTCATTTTCCTTGCTTTTTTGAAAAAGACCGTCGGCCCCCAAATAAAAGAGGGCAACTTCATAATGTGCCTTTAGGTGCCCGCTCTTTGCTGCTTCTTTATATAAATCAAAGGCTTTTCGAAAATCTCTTAACCCCAGCATATTGGATTGGCAATGAATATTTGCAAGAAGAAATTGAGCTTCTGGATGCTCATTCGTTGCAGCTTGAATGATCCATTCAAGATAGTCATCATATTGCTCCCTCTGATAGAATCGAATGGCATTTGTATATTGTGTACGCCGAAGTTCCTTGAGATTTTTAAGCTCTTGAGTTTCCCTATGTTTTTTAGCCATTTCCTCGAGTGAGCTTAGAGAAGATTTCCTGACAAAACCTTCGTCGTAGTCATCCTCTTCGACTTCAGTATCCTCCTCCTCTTCTTCATCGTCATTAACTTCTTTGTCACGAACCTTCTTATTACTGTACCCTTTTTTTTCATCTGAAAAATATTTGGATTTTTGCTTCGGGAATTTCGCCCTCGGTTCCCCATCCGAATCATCACTTGGTGGTTTTTTTGTGGGTGAATTCTGGAATGTTATATCTTCACGCGACCTCTTACGATCTGGCTGCTTAACGGCTCCATCATCCTTCTTGATGTCTCTTTTCCTCTTTCCTACACATGTTTGTGGCTTTTCATCTGCGCCGTTAGACCCAGATTCCATCCCTTTAAGGGGGCCAATGAAAGAAACCATCATATACGTGAAGAGTATAAAGCCGACCTGTATTTTTATCATCACTACTTTCCTCAAAAAATTAATAATATAGAAAAACCGTTCACTCCCTTTATCGCCACGAAATGACTCAGGTGTTAAACGGACCCCATCGCCTTTTGACGGATTTTGCGATATTCTTCAATAGGTAATAATTCAGAAGGCGTAACATCCACCCGTTTATCTTGAGGGTCATTCACTACGACGTAGCTAGGCAGATTTGGCATTTGCATACATCCATGTAAGAGTAAGCTTGCTAAGAGTACTTTATATATCGTGAATTAATCATACATAAAGTCGACATTACTTAAAAGGGTGGATTTCTTAAGGTCCCCCGAAAGGACCCGACATGCCCGACAAAAGTTCTCTCTGCTATATTTGTCGGGTTTGTCGGGTGGTGTTTAGGGGTTATATTCCTCATAAAGGGAGCTACGTATTTTTCTTTGGATTACTTCGGCCCTTGTAAAACTTCCTCATAAACTTGAACAAGAAAGAATGGATTGCTTTGGAGCTCACGCTCCTCGCAATGACGGAGAAGGGTTTTGTCGATGTTGTTTGTTCGTGTTTGGAAGCTTTTTTTCATGGATATTTTTTTAAGCAAAAAGAGATTTTATTCTCCAGAGTAAAATAAATACTCTCCCTTTCCCATATTTCTATATATGTGATTACAGAAATGAGAATACAGATTATCTGAAAGAAGTCAAATTTTCGAATTGGCCTTCTGACCACCTGACATTTTTCTAATGCATCACACCACGATCTCCCTCGTTCGTCATTCCCGAGAAAGCAGGAACTCAGGATCCTATACCCATCGCCAATGAAAATGCCTTATTTCTGGATCGCCACGCACCCAAAGGGTGCTCGCGAAGACGACGGTGTGAAATGTCCCCCGCACGTTTTTGAGAGGGCGACAGCCCGAAGCAATCCAGGCATCTTGAAGCTTATTAGGATATTGAAAAAAATTTTTAATAAATTCTTTATGATTTAGTCAAAATTATAAAAAGGCCCCCAAAAGGACCCGACAAACCCGACAAAAGTTCTCTCTGCTATATTTGTCGGGTTTGTCGGGTGGTGTTTGGGGGTATATTTCTCATAAAGGGAGATATGTGTTTTTTTCTGGACAGTCTCGCTTCAGAGTAACCCCGACTCCAGGCGGTCGCGATAGCAATCCGGAAAGATGGCACATTTCACTCCCCTTTTTCCAAATACAACCTAACTCTCTTCACGATCTCTGTCGGTGGGGTTTTATGGTTAAAGTGGGCCCGATACTTCCCTTCTTTGTCCATTAAATAAATTAGGGAGGAATGGTCCATCAGATAGTCATCTGCGCCTGACTCTTCAGACGATCGTGATGCATGAACACGATACGCCTTAATAGCCTGGTTTACCTGTTCTTTAGACCCTGTTAACATCACAAAATCTTTGTGAAAGTTTTGTGAATAGGCTTTCAGATGCGAAGGTGTATCGCGATGAGGATCAAATGTAATAAAAATAGGCTGGATGGTTTTAGCCCCTCCCAATTCTTCCATGGCTTGTGTCATATGATAAAGCGCAGTTGGGCAAATATCGGGACAAAAAGTATAGCCAAAATAAACAAGCATCGGCTTCCCCTTAAAATCCGTATCTTTCCGGGTTTTTTCGTCCTTATCTACAAGTTGAAAGGCTCCTCCAATTGTCGGAAGCCCCTCTTGAGGGCCTGGAATATCCTGAGCAATGGCCACAGTCTTATGGGATTTTTCCGTTTGAACAATGCCTAAGATAGCAAAAAGAAGGACAGCAAATACTATCGCTCCCAATGTTAGTAAATTGCGTTTTTGCCGCCGCATACTCCCTCCATTAGATGGCTTTGGTGCGAGTATGGCACGAATGCTCCAAAACTTAAAGTCCCTCTCCTTCAGCCTTTTGAATCAAGGCACTTCCTTGACTTACAGCTTCATCGAGCGCTTCTTTGGCAAGCTTTCTTCCCTCAAATGACGGGTCCTGCGGCCACACCTCAGACTGCATGAAGTTTGTAAGAAGTCTTTAGGAAAGGAGGCAAATGGCCACGAGAAACAAAGAAATTTCAGATTTCACGTACTACCTTAACTATCTAGCTTTTCCTTTAACAACTTATTCACAAGCTCTGGATTTGCTTTGCCTGCCATTGCTTTCATAACTTGCCCAACGAAAAAGCCGAAGAGCTTGTCTTTGCCGCCCTTGTATTCTTCAACCATACCCGCATTTTCATCGAGGATTTTATCAATAATAACCAGGATCGCGCCATCATCAGAAACTTGTTTTAGCCCATGTTCCTCAATCAAACTTGAAGCATCTTTCCCAGATTCCCACATCAAAATAAAGACTTCTTTCGCAATCTTTCCCGAAATAACCCCTTCTTGAATTTGATTCACAAGACCTGCCAGATTGGCCGGAGATACAGGAGAGTTTTCAATGGTTTTGCCATCTCGATTCAAAGCCCCGAACAGCTCTCCCACCAACCAGTTCGCCAGTAGTTTTGCTGCCTTTGCGTTCAATGGCTTAAGGGATTTAAGAGCTTCTTCGAAAAAGAGGACTGTTTCTTTTTCAGAAACCAAAAGGGACGCATCATAGGGAGAAAGCTCATAGTCTTTCATGAGCCTCGTTTTTGTTGCATCCGGTAGCTCTGGCAGGCTTCGTCGAATTTCCTCAACCCAAGCTGCATCAATAACAAGAGGGGGCAAATCAGGATCGGGGAAATAGCGATAATCGTGAGCATGCTCTTTGTTGCGCAGAGACCGCGTTACTCCACGGGCAGAATCAAAAAGGCGTGTTTCTTGGATGATTTCACCACCATCTTCAAGGATTGCAATTTGCCGCATGGCCTCATGATCAATGGCTTGAGCCAAGAATTTAATCGAGTTGACGTTTTTAATTTCAGCCCTTGTTCCAAAAGGTTCGCCTGCTTTACGAACAGAAACGTTGACGTCCACTCGCATACTACCCTGGTCCATGTTTCCATCACAGGTCCCCAAACATCTAACGATGGAGCGCAGTTTATGCACATATGCTGAGGCTTCTTCGGCACTTCTGATTTCGGGTTCAGAAACAATTTCCATTAATCCGACCCCACATCGGTTTAAATCGATGTAAGATTTCTCTGGATGCTGATCATGAATGCTTTTTCCCGCATCTTGCTCAAGGTGAAGGCGGGTAATGCCAATACGGCGCACAGTTCCATCTTCCAGTTCAATATCCAAATATCCCTTCCCTACAATGGGGTGCATAAATTGAGAAATCTGATAGCCGGAAGGAAGATCTGCATAAAAATAATTTTTTCGGTCAAATACGGAAACAAGGTT
This sequence comes from Alphaproteobacteria bacterium, assembly GCA_035531295.1. Lineage (GTDB taxonomy): Bacteria > Pseudomonadota > Alphaproteobacteria > UBA9655 > UBA9655 > UBA9655. Next base: position 283 of record DATKTE010000143.1, on the reverse strand, counting down.
TATTTCAGCATTGATCCCAAGACCCGTTCGAATGGCTTGTTCAACACAAACCCCATTGATAACGGGAAGCATGCCAGGCATGGCCGCATCTACAAGTGAAACTTGCGTATTCGGCTCAGCGCCAAAAGATGTCGCCGCTCCTGAAAAAAGCTTGGCGTTTGATACAATCTGGGCATGGACCTCAAGACCAATAACAAGTTCCCATGGACCCGTGGTTCCTTCATACAAATATCTATTCGCCATCAAGCACCTTATCTTTCTAAAAAGGATTTAAAAGCTGCCG
>DATKTE010000142.1:0-3033 GCA_035531295.1 Alphaproteobacteria bacterium | reverse complement strand
CGTATTGATATGTCTGAATATATGGAAAAGCATTCAGTTGCGCGCCTTATTGGAGCTCCTCCTGGTTATGTAGGCTATGAGGAAGGAGGCGCCTTAACGGAAGCTGTGCGCAGAAGGCCTTATCAGGTTATTTTGTTTGATGAAATTGAAAAAGCTCACCCCGATGTGTTTAATGTTCTTCTTCAAGTATTGGATGACGGGCGCCTTACAGACGGTCAAGGCCGAACCGTCGATTTCCGAAATACGCTGATCATTCTAACCTCGAACCTGGGAAGTCAGATTCTCGCTGAACATCCTGGAGAACCTTCGGAAAAAGTGCGCGGCCAAGTCATGGAGATTGTGCGCGGGGCATTCCGCCCCGAATTCTTGAATCGCATTGATGAAATCTTACTTTTCCGTCGTCTTTCCCGTGAGGATATGACGCATATTGTGGAAATTCAGTTGCGCCGCCTTCACACTCTTTTAAAGGACCGTAAAATCACCCTTGATGTGGATGATCTTGCTCTTACCTGGTTAGGCGATCAAGGCTATGATCCCACCTACGGTGCGCGCCCTCTGAAACGTGTCATCCAACGCGAGCTCCAAAATCCCCTCGCCGTGATGATCTTGGAAGGGAAAATTCATGATGGTCAAAAGGTGCATGTAACGGCTGGCAAGAAGGGGCTGGAAATTAAGGGGTGAGGCAAGTGGCATTAAGATATCCTTGGCCAGTTCTAAAATGAAGTGCAACTCCGATTCGTGTCTTTGTTTCCAACAAACACTTTACGGAGTTGCACTTCATTTTAGAACTAGCCCATAGTTGATGACACTTTGCGGAAGGATAATTTTCTTTTTCGCACGTCTATTCCCGCGCACCCGGAACTTAGTGCCGACCCCTCCCCCTGTGGGAGGTCGCTGCGCAGCAGCGGGTGAGGGGGATAAGCTGAGGGGTAGAATTAATAGCCCAAAGCCAAGGGAACAGGGCTATTCCCCAATAAAGGCATGGAAGCAGTCCATAACTCAACCACAGCGTTTGAATCTGTAATTGGCGCGATATTTTGGTTGGATCCTGCAAAGAACGATGGTTTTTTGAGCAAAGGCTTGCGGAGAAAGTCCCCCTCAATTCCGTCCAACCGCCGATAAAGATGCTTGATGGTATCTTCATTTACTTCGGTGGGATTATTTGCCATTTCTGCAAGATCTTCCCTTAAATCTTCTAAGCTAAAGCGATACCAGGGGTCAGCAGTTTGGGTATCAGCTTTAGCGATCAAACGGTCACATTTCTCCTGAAATCTGACGAGCTTTTCCACTTGCGGATTTGTTGTGTCGACGGTTTGGGGTGATCCTTGCCAAATAGATCTCAGAGTCGCAACCAACCTGGCAGGGGAATACCAGGGGACGTTGTGAGAGCGGATAGCATCGGATGTGGCAAAGGGAAGAGTCGAAGTCGGAGGTGTACTCCTCTCTCTTTGCGTGCCCTGGGCTTGCGGTTCTGAAGGTGTAGTGGAAATAGGCTTTCCCGTACACTTCTCCAACTCACAGGCGGCTTTAATTTTGTTTTGGGTAAGCTTTGCAAGAGTCTGAGCCCCCTGTGTCCAGGTAAAATTAGATATTCCACTAAAAAAGTCAACCTCAAGCGTTCTTCCTTGTCCGTGAATGGTTACTGCCAACTCTCCAAGGTTCTCGAGAAAAGTGAAGGCGCTGGCAGAATCACCCTCTCCTAAAAAATTATAAGCAAGGTTGAGAGATTGCAGTTGAGGCCAAGAATTGAGAGCCTTGGCTAAGGCAAGGGTCGAATTTGGATCTTTTTTATTAGATAAAAAAAATGAGCCTATTGAATTACGTGATAAATCTAAATGTTTAAGATGGGGTTGCACCCGCAACCCCTGTATGAGTTGAATGCCTCCTTGCCAAATATCAATTATCCCAACGTAATTTGCCCACCAGCAATCGTCAAGATTTATCGAGGTCAAAGAATGAATGTTTTCTAAACCTTTGCCTAAGGACTCAGCGGAGAAGAATTGAGTACCTGAAAAATCAACTTCCTGTAATTTTGTGAGGTTTCCTACTATTTGAGGAAAAGTTATTAACTCTGTTGGGGGAGTAATGTCTCCATACATAGTCCCAGCATTTGACAGGCTCAGGGATTGAAGGTTGGTGAGGCGTGGCAAATAGGTTTTTAAAGCTTGTATCCCCCCTAGTATGGGTGCGCGATGATCATCTAAATCGAATATATCATTGTTCGACAAATCTAATGCCATTAAATTTGGGAATAGATCTACCACTTGAGGCATGATTGTTTCCAAGGCTGCGGGGTGGCTTTGAATAAGTCCAGATAAGTTTAAACTTGCTATTGTGGGATTCAAACTCTGCAGGTACTCGGTTGTATATTTTTGATCTACATCAAGAGGAATCGGACTTTTTGTAAGGAAAGAGGAGGTTGCCTTCCAAAGACTTACACAATCAGCAGTTGTAAAATATTCATTACCACCTAAATCCAGACTTTTGAGCTTTCGCAAGGTTGACAAGGTATCGGCTAATATTGACCCATTCGTCAATTGGTTCCCATAAAGATTGAGAACTTCCAGATTTGGTGTTGTTTGCAGAAGGTCTCTCATTTGGATTGTATCAGTACAATCATTATGGGATAGATCGAGGACGGTTAATTTTTGTTTATTTTGAAGAGCCTCCAAGACATCTGGAGCGTAACAAAGACCATTTTGATACCCCTTAAAAGAGGTCAGGTTAGACATCTTAGAAACAGCTTGAGCAAGCGCCTTAACATCAAAAGAATTTAAGTAGGATCCAATACCGTTAAAACCAATACCTAATTGAGTTAAGGAAGGCGGAAGAGAGCGAAAGAGAGAAATTACACCTTCATTCCTTTCGTCTTCAAGCCAACAACCGCTTAGATCTAAAATACGCAAATTCTGTTGGGCAGAGATTCCCTGCGCCAGAGCAAGAGCTGCTTCTTCATAAAGTGTCCTATTCGCTATATTATTGCCACCAATTTGAGTGCCTCTCAAATAAATCTCCTGTAAGGTGGAGATTCGC
>DATKTE010000141.1:0-2587 GCA_035531295.1 Alphaproteobacteria bacterium | reverse complement strand
AAACTTTCGAATCAGGGAGGTAAAAGATAAAGATAGAAATTTGAGCCGTAGCAATTGTAAGTTTCACTTATATGTAAAGATACGTTAGTTCAGGTGCGAAAAATTACTTAAAATTATGAGGAGAAATGATACCGAGAACCTTGATGGGTAGGAGGTAGCGTTGAGGTTTAAAAATCTTAGTAATGCGTGCATCCATTCTTCTAGAGGCTCTCATTGTTGTGGCTCTAATAATTCACTTTCAATTTCCGAAACAACCCAAGTTTTACCCTTTCACAAATGATGCACATTTAAGGGGAAAATTGGTTGAGTTTTGGGTGCAAGAGAATAATTGAATTCACTCCTTAATACATAGACCAAAAAAAGGACTTGCAGATGCAATTTGAGAAAATGATCTTTGAAAAAGAAAAAGGAGTTGGAAGCTTGACTCTTAATAACCCTCAAAAATTGAATGCCATGACTACTGAAATGTGGAGGGATTTAAGATTGGTATTAGATGCTATCCATAATGATGAAGAAATAAAAGTTCTGGTTATTACCGGCGATGGTCCCGCATTTTGTTCAGGTTCTGATGTTAGTGGTCGTTTGGCGTCTCGTTTCAGCAAACAAAAGATAGAGAAGACTCACAAAGAGTTGTTGGAACCGGTTGGGTATGTTGCCTATCTTATTCGCAGCTTGGAGATACCGATCATCGCTGCTATTAATGGCACTGCGGCAGGAGCAGGACTTTCATTGGCCTTGCTTTGTGATATACGGATTGCATCCGAGCAAGCTAAATTCAGTGCTGTCTGGGTAAGGGTAGGACTAATTGGAGACCTTGGTGCAACCTATTTGCTGCCTCGTATTGTAGGGCCTTCTAAGGCTCTGGAACTTTTTATAACTGGTAATATGATTGACGCTAACGAGGCAGAAAGAATCGGTTTGGTAACTAAAGTTGTAGCCCCTAATGAGCTAATGCCGACATCGAAACAAATAGCAATAGAGCTGGCGAAAGGCCCATTAGTTGCTATTAAGTTAATGAAACGAGCTGTTTATAAAGGAATCAACAATGATTTATTAACTCAGTTGGATTTTGAAAGCTATGCGCAGAATGTATGCAGGAATACCAAGGATCACAGGGAGGGAGTAAAAGCCTTTATTGAAAAAAGAGAACCTCAATTTAAAGGTACTTAATTGTAGGCTTATAAGGCTCTGGAGAGGTAAACATGACCAGAAGAATATGCGGCTAAGGGCCTTGGAAAAATGAGTGGTTGAGATTGAGTAGATGTTTTTAGCTTCTAGATTATTGGTGTGAAAAAAAATGAGGAAAAGGTATTTGGGGAGAGAGAATGAGAAATGAAAGTATAATATTCCTTATACTAAGACTAATTAATGAAAGCAGGGTTTGTGTCTTGAGCGAGATTCTTGCGCTTTTATTGCCTTGAGGTTCAATTCGACCTTTTCCTTAATCTCTCTTAATACAATTGGAAGCAAGAAGGGATTTTACTTTGAGAAATTTGCTGAAAGCAGGCACTTCCTTCCAAGAATAAAGCGATGGTCTCTTTGATCATGGTCGAGGCTTTTGGGCAATCCCGAGAAATCTGAATCTTTGAGAATAGAACTCTTTTTAGAAAGGAGGCCAGAATGGAAAAGGAAATTGGTGCACAATTGGTTGAATTTGCAGTTGAGACGAAATATGAAGACATTCCGGAAGAAACCCTCGAATTCACCAAATGTCTGACCTTAAAAACTGTGGCAGGAATGTTGGCTGGCTCGACAAAACCTTCAGCTCAGAAGATGGCTGGGATTATCAAAGACAAGAAACTCCCCGAGGACTGCGGAGTGATAGGCAGTGATTTTAAGACATCATTGTGGGAGGCAGCTTTTCTAAACGGCTATTTTGCACATGCCAGCGAACTGGAGGATGACAGGTATGTTTACGGAGTATCTTGGGACATCACGGTTATTCCTTTGCTCCTTCCCCTTGCTGAAAAGTTGGGGCTTTCAGGCAAAGCTCTATTGGAAGCACTTGTTGTGGGGCTTGAGGTTCACACGAGAACGTGTTTGTTTAGTGCCGATCATTTAGGACTGTATAATGTGCCCGGGGCAGTGGGGCCAGCTATCGGGGCAGCTAAGGCGTTAGGTTTAGACGTCAAAGAAACGGCTGCAGCATTGGGGCTCGCTATGTCAGGGGTTCCCCTTTCGATAGTAAATTTGGGTACCGATGCTCATTTTTTCGAGTCCTCCCTCATGGTTTTACAGGGCATGATGGCTGCTGAAATGGCTAAGGTAGGATTGAGCGGCAACCCCGACATTGCAACGTACTTAACTAATTATCTCGGAAAGGAAAGGGTGGTACCAGAAGAAATGGTGGAAGATTTAGGCAAACGATGGGTGCTTCAGGAGATTCAAATCAAAAAATACCCTTGTTGTATTGCCATGCATCGCCAAATTGACTTGGTCATTGAATTGAAAAAAGAACACAATCTTTCACTCGAAGACGTAGAGGTTATCGAAGTACATTCAAGACGGAAGGGTGACGCACGCTGTGATCGCCCAGAACCCAAGGATGCAAATGACCTTCAGTTCAGTTTTCAACATACCTTGACAG
>DATKTE010000140.1:0-3696 GCA_035531295.1 Alphaproteobacteria bacterium | reverse complement strand
TTAATAGCTTCTTTATCATCTATAAGGCCTTTTATGTAGCTATTCACCCCTTTGTGTCATCTTTACAAAAAATGCCTTGTTTTTAACCTTTTATAGCTCCAAGATGACATGTGGGGCCTACGGGAGAAACAAAAGGAGACTGTAATGACAAAAGCCGTCACACTTATTGAAGGAGATGGAGTTGGCCCTGAAATTGTTCAGGCCGTCCAACGTGTCATAAACGCAACTGGTGTAAAAATTCAATGGGAGGTCTGTGAGGCAGGAGCTAAGGTTTTCAAGAAAGGTCTGGCAACTGGGGTTCCGCAAGAGACGATTGATTCTCTAAAGCGCACAAAAGTTGCCCTCAAAGGGCCTCTTGAAACACCCGTAGGATATGGTGAAAAAAGCGCGAACGTTACACTGCGAGCTCTTTTTGAAACCTATGCAAACACCCGTCCTGTTCGCCAGATACCCGGCATTCTAACCCCCTTCAGTGGCAGAGCAATCGACTTTGTTATTGTTCGAGAAAATGTTGAAGATCTTTATACGGGGATTGAATATCTTCAGACACCAAACGTTGCTGAAGGGTTAAAGTTAATCACTCGAAAAGGTTCTGAAAAAATCATCCGATTTGCGTTTGAACTTGCTCGATCGGAAGGGCGTCGTAAGGTCCATTGCGCGACAAAAGCAAACATTCTTAAACTCACTGAAGGCCTTTTTAAAAAAACCTTTGAAGAGGTTGCTAAAGACTACCCTGACATTGAAGCCCAACATATTATTATTGATAATTGTGCCCATCAGATGGTCCTTCATCCCGAATCCTTTGATGTGATTGTAACAACGAATTTGCAAGGAGATATTATTAGTGATTTGGGCTCTGCTCTTGTCGGGGGACTTGGAGTAGCAGCATCTGCTAATATTGGAGATGAATTCTCAATTTTTGAAGCCGTCCATGGATCAGCCCCAGATATTGCTGGAAAGAATATCGTTAACCCTACTGCGCTTTTGTTTTCAGCTGCGATGATGCTGCGGCATTTGAATGAATTTGCAGCTGCATCTCGCATCGAACAGTCTCTTTTATTCACCTTAGGAACTGAGAGAGCTTTTCCAAAAGATTTAGACAAGTCATCAACGCTAACCACCACAGGTTTCACTGATATTATCATTCGAAATCTGGATGAAAAAACAGATTTTTGGACCCATCGCCCCTATAAATTGTTACACTTACCCCAGGTGAAAAACCCTACCGAAAACGTTCCCAGAAAAGAGGTAGGAGTCGATATTTATATTGAAAGCACCCTCTCTCCAGAAGCTTTGGGAAAAAGTCTCGAGGACATAGCCCTCTCCTCTTCTTTCTTTCTTAAAATGGTTGCAAACCGTGGGACGCAAGTGTACCCAGCTATAGCTGGATTAAAACCCGATACAGTTGATCATTGGAGAGCTCGATTTTTTCTCAAAAACAATGAATTGGGAATGGATGATAAAGATATTTTAAAGTTGATCGAGAAGATAGGACTTACTCATCGATGGATGCATATCGAAAAGCTCAACGAGTTTAATCATGCCCTGGGCTTTACAAAAGCACAGGGAGAGTCTTAGAATTCACATTATTTAGGAGAAGAAATGGTCGCACGCACACGCCGCCAAAAGGGAATCACACTAGATGTTTGGCCTGGGTTTGTTGATGCTTTGGCAACCCTTTTAATCGTCATGATTTTTGCTCTTATGGTCTTTGTGGTTTCACAAATTTATCTCTCTGACGCCCTCCAAGGGAGCCAGCGTGGCATGGATTCTCTTCAAGCTAAATTGCAAGAAATTGCAAATTTGCTTCAGATTGAACAAAAAAAGAGCGCGGACCTAACCAATTCTTTCAACGCAGCCTCTCAACAACTTTCAGAAACAGAACAACGCGCAATTGATGCCGAAACAATACTTCCTAATCTTCAACAACAGATCGAAGAACTTAATCAACAGCTGCAATCCCTTAATGCAGCACTTCAAGCTTCTGAAACAATTTCAAGCCAGCAGAAACTAACCATAGAAGATTTGGATAAAAAGCTTGCGCTAGCGATGATCAAAAAGGTGGAAGAACTTGAAAAATACCGCTCTGAGTTCTTTGGAAAACTAAAGGAACTCCTTGCGAATCGTTCGGATGTAAGAATCGTAGGAGATCGATTCGTTTTCCAATCCGAAGTCCTTTTTCTATCTGCTTCAGCTACGTTAGGCAAAGACGGAGAGGACAAACTGAGGCAACTTGCCAGCACACTCAAAGAAATTGCTGGAAAAATGCCAGCCGATCTTGAATGGGTTTTACGAGTCGACGGACATACGGACAATAAACCAATTCACACAGAAAAGTTTGGCTCTAACTGGGAGCTTTCCGCAGCAAGAGCCATTTCCGTCATTAAATTTCTTATCAAGGAGGGAATTCCTGCTGAACACCTTGCGGTAGCTGGTTTTGGCGAGTTTCATCCCATTGAAAAGGGCGCAAGCGATGAGCGCAATCGCCGTATTGAGTTCAAATTGGATCAAAGATAATCACGGAGAAACCATCATGAATATTGAAAAAAACGACCCTACACATTCCAAAGGTACGCTTGTTTTTAGCAGCGACCACGCAGGTTTTGAATACAAGGCATTCTTAAAGGAGAAGGCTCAAGAATTAGGCTACATCGTTATAGATTGTGGAACTTATTCAACCGAATCTGTCGATTACCCTGACTATATTAAACCTGTTGTTAAAGAAGTGCTGACAGGAGCAAAGGGAGTAATGATCTGTGGAAGCGGAATCGGCATGAGTATGGCAGCTAACCGCTTTAAGGGTATTCGCGCTGCCCTCTGTTTTGATGGATTGATGGCACAACTGGCGCGCGAACATAATGATGCGAATATTCTAGTTCTTGGAGAGCGGGTTATTGGTAAAGAAGAAGCTGCCTCCTGCCTAGAAGCTTTTCTCACCGCAAGTTTTCAAGGAGGGCGTCACGCAAGAAGAGTGGAAAAAATGGAAGCATTTTCTCCAGCATGCACTTGACAATATAAAATAGAACTACCACATAACACACAATTATTATAATTTATATTTTGTTTTCTAGAGGTAATTGGTATGTATTTTATTTTTCCTAATAGTATTATGAAAATTAATGTCTTTGGTAAGATTTTGATGGTTTTAGCAATTTTATCTCTTAGCATGACAAAGCTAGAAGCGATGGAGGGACAGCCTCCAAATTCAGCCCATAAAAGAATAAGACTGCTTGATCTCTTTAGCGAGGTTCCTAAATCTGACCCGCGCATCAATGCTAACAAAGACGACCAGCTAGAGGAAACGTATTCAAGTGCAGACATTGAAGAACAAAGAAAGCTGCTTGAGCGCTACAGCCAAGCTCCTAGCTTTAACCAGCATTACGGTGCTAACCCGTATGAACAGCTGGTAAATGAGTATTCAAGTGAAGGAATTAAGCAACAAGAACTTTTGTTGTGTCAATTCAATGAAGCTCAAATTGCTAAACAAGCGGCCAAACATGCAAAATATGCAGAAGAATTAGCCCACACCGAGTTACTCTTTTCTGATTTTCAAAGGTTTGGTTATGGAGAACACCGTAATTCTCATTCTTCATTTGTAAAATTTGAAGTTCAGCGTTCAAAGCTTGTTCGTCCTGATCCAGCTAATCCAGGGCAATTCTGGGCTACGCTCGAAAAGTATCCTAGCATCGATATAGG
>DATKTE010000139.1:0-5919 GCA_035531295.1 Alphaproteobacteria bacterium | reverse complement strand
ATCCTTACGCCTTTCGCGAAGGAGCACGGGAAGTGTTGCACCATCACCTTAGCCATGACTGCCCGCCTGCTCTCGAAGGCGCAGCAATGACGGTCTATTTAGAAAAATACCATAAAAAAACGCTTTCGGTCATGCTACCCTATGCAGATCAATTGAATCTTTTTTCCTTGTGGTATTGCCAGCTATGGGCAGAAAGCTTAGGAAAGCAAGGTCAAGGGACCACACCTATTCCTGCCTTAGGAACGGTTGTCCAACACAGCCAACTTCAACTTTATCTTGATGGTCCTAAAGACAAATTTTTCACCATGGTCACGCCCACTTGGAAAGGACAAGGAGATCGCATTCACTTGCCACTCCTTTCAGAGTTCACGGATAAGACGATGGGAGATCTCTTTGCAGCGGAACAAAAAGCTACTTATGAAACGTTAGTGCGTCATAATTGTCCAACCCGTTTAATCACTCTTGATCGCATCGATGAATATAGTTTAGGAGCTTTGATGATGCACTTCATGATTGAAACCATCTTGACGTCTCACTTTATGTGCGTGAATGCTTTTGATCAACCCGCAGTGGAAGAAGGCAAGCGATTAGCAAGGGAGTATCTTGCTGCATGAAGATTCGTAAGCTCGAACCTCATCTTATCAATCAGATTGCCGCAGGGGAGGTAATCGAGCGACCGGCCTCTGCCGTAAAAGAACTTGTCGAAAATGCCCTTGATGCCGGCGCAACAGCCATTACGGTGCAGTTAAGAGATGGGGGGCGTAGTCTTATAGCAGTCACAGACAATGGATCTGGAATGAGCCCAGAAGACCTTGAGCTCGCTGTAGAGCGCCATGCAACCTCAAAGTTGCCTATTGGTGATCTTTTTAATATTCAAACGCTTGGGTTTCGAGGCGAGGCATTGCCTTCCATTGGTTCTGTCAGCCGCCTTCATATAACCAGCCGCACACAAAATGCTAAGGAGGCTTGGAGCTTAAAAGTGGAAGGGAGCGAAAAAAAACCGCTCATGCCTGCCTCCCACCCTCAAGGAACACATATTGAAGTAAAGGACCTTTTTTACGCAACACCTGCACGACTGAAGTTTCTAAAAAGCCCGTCAACCGAACTAAGTCATGCTGTTGAATTATTGAATAGACTTGCCATGAGCCATCCTCAGGTAAGTATTAAGCTTATGGCTGATCAACGGACTGTCTTTGACTATAAAATGTGTGAATCACTAGATATGCGGCTTTCCCAAGTGATGGGGACAGAGTTTTCTGAAAATGCGTTGCAGCTTCAGGCAAGTCGTGGAGATATAACCTTAAAAGGATTTATCTCTCTTCCTACTTTAAATCGGGCAAACGCCTCACACCAATATCTTTTTGTAAATGGAAGACCGGTTAAGGATAAAGTTCTTCAAGGGGCTGTGCGAGCCGCTTATCAGGACGTTTTGGCACCCAATCGTTATCCCCTGCTCGCTCTCTTTTTAGAGGTGTCGAGAGAAGAAGTTGATGTGAATGTCCACCCTGCCAAAACAGAAGTGCGCTTTCGCGATAGCGGCTTGATTCGTGGGACAATCGTAAGTGCTTTAAAACAGACCCTCGCAGGAGCAAGCCACAAGACCGCTACAACTGTTAGTTATCAGGCAATTCAGGCCTTTCGTCCAGAACCTCTGAGACAACCGTCTTTGTCTGGTTATACCCCTGCGCGATCTTCTTATAATACAATACCCCGGCTTGAGGAACCAGCTGCAGCTATATATCCTATTATGGATCCCCCATCCGTAGAAGCCCCACTGGAGGTGCCCCCTCTCGGCTTTGCAAAAGCTCAGCTTCATGGAACATATATCGTTTCTCAAACGGAAGAAGGCCTCGTGATTGTGGACCAGCATGCAGCCCATGAACGTCTTGTATATGAAAGGCTTAAGGCTGAAATGGGCCACGTCAAGCGCCAACCCCTTCTCATCCCAGAAGTGATCGAGCTGAATGAAAACGATCTTCTTATTCTTAAAGACATTCAGAAAGATCTCTTAGATCTTGGCCTGGTGATCGAATCTTTTGGAGAGAAAGCTCTTCTCGTGCGGGAAATCCCTACCCTGTTAGGCGAAGTCAACTTGCAACGACTCCTACAAGATTTAGCTGACGAATTAAAAGAGCTCGGGAACCCTTTGAGTCTTAAAGAACGCCTTGCAGAAGTCTTATCCACCTGCGCCTGCCACAATAGTGTACGCGCTGGTCGAAAGCTAACCGTTGAAGAAATGAATGCACTCCTGCGCCAAATGGAGCAAACCGCCCATTCAGGGCAATGTAACCATGGTCGTCCGACTTATGTTGAAATGAGTCGAGCGGATATGGAAAGGCTTTTTGGGAGACGTTGAGGATCAATCAACGCTTGGAAAAACCTCATCCGATCTTCCCATCAGATAATTGGCAATCATCCCCAGCCATTCTCTTGAACTGGCCTGCCAGGCGTTAAAATTAAGCGTGAGACCAATAAAAAGCCAAGGCTCATAATTCCCCGGCGAATGATAATCCAAAGGAAAAGGAATCACATTAAATCCTGCTTTTCGAAACAGTCCGACAGAACGCGGCATATGATAGGCTGATGTGATCAATATCCATTTTTCTTGGGGCATTGGCTTTAGCAACGACGCTGTTTTTGCAGCGTTTTCTCGTGTATCTTTAGAGCTTCCCTCAAAAATAACACTATTCGGATCAAGCCCCAAAGCTTTAAATCCCCTCTTTGCCGTTTCAACTTCAAAAGGAGTCCCCGTGAAGACAAGCTGCAGCTGCGGATATTCTTTCGCGAGTTCAATAAACTGAAAAAAACGTCCGCCCGTTAAATTATAAGCCGTTTCACCGCGCGCGAGTGTTGTTACTTTATCAAAACTACCACCGAGAAGGATCATTCCTTTGGTATCGGGGGGAATGGATTGGATTTTGGGAAAACGATTTTCAAGGTGTTCAATTGTCCATAGCCCTATAGGAACTATACCAAAAAAAACAAAACCAATACAGGCGGTAAAAAGAAACCGTTTCCCCCATACCTTCCTTCGAAACAGCATCAGTCCACTGCCCATGATGAGGAGAAGGAGCAGAAAAAGATCTACATTGATAACCCACCACCCAAAAAAACGGTAGATTGATTCAAATAGTGCCATGTATTGACTCCTTTTATTTTTTGAAAAAAACAACACTTACATGAGAGATTTGATGAGTCAAGGCCCAGAAAATCAGGATTATTTGCAGATCACTGTCTTATAAAAATTACTCTTCCTCAACGGTATCCGGCAAAAATCCACCCACTTGGGCCGTCCACAAGGACTGGTAAAGACCTTTCTTTGCAATTAGGGACTTATGATTACCATCTTCAATAATTTTACCCTTATCAAAAACGAGGAGGCGATCCATGTGCAAAAGCGTTGATAGTCTGTGTGCAATGACGATGGTTGTCCGACCTTCCATAAGGATTGCAAGACTTTCTTGAATTTGAGCTTCCGTAACAGAATCTAAGGCGCTTGTGGCCTCATCCAAAATGAGAATGGGCGCATCCTTCAAAATCGCACGAGCTATGGCAACACGTTGACGTTGCCCACCTGATAGCTTCATTCCTCGCTCACCAACAGGGGTATGGTAACCTTGAGGAAGATTCATGATAAACTCATGAGCATGAGCTTTTTGAGCAGCCACGATCACCTCTTCATCGGAAGCATCGGGTCGACCATACCGGATGTTTTCCATCAGCGTACGATGAAAAAGAGTAGGGTCTTGAGGAATAAGAGCTATCGCTTTTCTGAGGCTATCTTGAGTGACAGCTGCTATGTCCTGACCATCAATCAGGATTTGGCCAGATTGGATGTCATAAAGACGTAAGATTAGATTAACAAAGGTCGTTTTTCCACTTCCAGAGTATCCTACAAGTCCAACTTTCTGCCCAGGCTGTATTGCAACTGATTTGCTACTAAAAAGGGAAGCTGCATTTTCATAATGAAAATGCACTTTTTGGAATTGAATCTTTCCGTTTTTGACTTTTAGTGGCTTGGCACCATTCTCATCCACTAGCGTAATAGGTGCTTGTAAAAGGGAAAGAGCCTGTTGGCAAATACCGATTTCTTTAAAGAAGTTCGGTAATTCAATACTCGACCACCACAACATCATGATGATGTTCCAAGAAGTATTGAAAATGAGAACGATATCTCCTACCGAAATGAGGTGATGCACCCAACACCAGTAGGCATAGCCATTAAGGGCCAGCCCTGGGCCCAAAAAGGTTAGCACTCCTAATATTGCACGGACCTTTTCGATATAGATGACCTGCTGCTTATTCTGTTGTTGCTCTCGTTTTTGTATGGTGCCCACAAAATTAATTTCATATCTTTTGTTCGCAAAATTTTTGACTGCAAAGTAATTCGTAAGACTATCGACAATTCGACCATTGAGCTGGCTACGTGTTTCAGAATGAACATGAGAATAATGCGCACAACGAAAAGAATAAGTAATTCCAATGCCAACGTGTATAAGAGCCCATCCGAGCAGCACGAGCGCGAAGAATGGACTTAATTGATAAAAAATAACTGAAGCAATAATAACTGCCACCAAAACTGGGAAAAACAGGGTAATCACAAGCTGAAGAGCATGATTCACATTATCAACCATATCTGAAATCTTCGTGGAGATATTCCCTGCGAACTGAGTGGAAAAATAGGCGTGGGATTGATCCTGCATATGGGAGAACATATACATACGAATTTGCTTATCAAGCCTTGGGAAAGCTAAAGCAATTAGAATTCCTCCCAAGCGAAATGAAACTTCAATGCCAATCCACAACCCCATAGCCGCAAGGATCGGGCCCTTTAAAATGGCCCAAGCTGAGCCCCTATCCCCTAAGTAATTTGTAAAACCATCAATAATCTTGCCAAAGAGGAGAGGAAAAAGAGTTTGATCAAATGACCAGGCAAGCCACAATAATTGAATAAATGCAAACATCAGCCATTGTTTCTTTATAAAAAAAACAATAAATCCAAAGAGAGTTTTAGAGGGAGCTGTTTCTTGCGGCCTGCGCATTTGCTAAATCCTGCACATAAATGATAGAATGAGAAAAATAGGAGTTTGCTTTTTAACGACTCACTTATCGACCCATAGGTGAGCGAGTTATTACGTTGCTTGTATCCAGTTCATTTGTAACAGAATCCTTTGTTTTTGGCAAGAGAAACTCATCTAAAAAGTTAACTTCACACAACCAGCTCTAAAAATCGGACGGTCTCAAACAATTCTTCCTTTAGATTTTGTTCACGTAGAAGGCCTTCTTTATCCTCACTCCAAAGCCGACGTTGATCAATCTCATGCAGGTGTGCTAAATCCCATGCTTGCTGGGGTGAAAGTCGCCCCTTAAGGACCAAAACCGAAAGACAAAAAGAAGATGTAAGGGCAAGTAGGTGCACCAACCCTGCAAATTTAAATGCTGTAAGCTGGTATAAAAATACCCTGATCTTTTCTTCCTCTTCAAAAGAAAGCGGGTCGATTGAAAAAGTCAGCGTTGATTTCAACTCAAGGTCCAAAATAATGTTTATTTCTTCAAGCACTGACGCCCATTTTTCCTCCTGAAGTTTCACAAGTGATTCAGGAATAGGTGCCCAAAATAAAATCACATCGCTTGCTATTGATTGGATCACATAGGTAATATATGACTCACGCGCCTCCTTTACACGATCAAGCGCCGTTGCGACAAGCGATGTCAGAGGCTTTTGAGCATAGTTAGGGGAAGGATCTCTTTCCCATTCTTCTTCGATGGCTTTAGCCAGAGCCAACGTTGGAACCTCGAAAGGACTGCCCTCTGGAGTTTTCAGGAACTGATGTTGAACATAGACGTCAAACATTCCCCAATCCCAGCTCATTAAATGTATCTTGAAATTCTTTTGGAAGTGGAGCTTCAAATGTCATC
>DATKTE010000138.1:0-8363 GCA_035531295.1 Alphaproteobacteria bacterium | reverse complement strand
TAAGTTTCTGGATCGCCACGCCCCCAAAGGGGGCTCGCGAAGACGACTGTACGAAACATCCACCTCTCGTCTTTGCGAGGAGCTTTGCTCCGAAGCAATCCAGAATTATTTATGATATTTATTTCTTATAAATGGTATTATCAAGATAATTGAATTTTTTATCTCCAATTCTCTTTTCTTCTGACTTCGTAACGACTCACCCATCAGTGTCATCTTTGCCAAGAATGACACCGTGTGTGGGGCCGGGTGAGTCGTTACATGGCTTCGCAGAAAATAGTTTTGATAAAACTAAAAACGCGCTATCGTTGTCTCGTTCTGGCTAAAAGGCAAAAACATATGACTTTCGCAACTAGGAAGAAAATCATCCATTCAAAACTTGGAAATCTTTTGGAGAGCCGAAATTTTAACTTAGGCGTTGTCTGGCTTATTCTGATTAACGCTCTTGTTATCGGTCTTGAAACGTCACAAATCATGGTTCGTGATTTTGGGAATGTATTGATTTGGATTGAATCAACTATTCTGGGCTTATTTGTTGTTGAAATTATGATTCGTATCTTCATTAGGGGAAGCAGTTATTTTAAAAGTGGTTTAAATATTTTTGATTTTATTGTCATCACAGTTTCCCTTTTTCCGCATGCCGCTGGGCTTTCGATCCTAAGGCTGTTTCGTGTTGTTCCTTCTGTTGCCTTGTTTGAAAAATCATCCCATATGCGGCACGTTGTTCAAGCCGTGCGTCATGTGATTCCCAGCACACTAAGCGTTGCTTTTCTGATGCTCATTGCTTTTTATGTTCTAGGCGTCATAGGTGTTGAGTTATTTTCTGAGCAATTTCCAAAACAATTTGGCAACCTACCTTGGTCCGTTTTCACTCTTTTTCGTCTTATGGTTTATGATGATTATGGGATTATAACGAGACCTATTCTGGAAAAATACCCCTTTTCGTGGATCTATTTTCTTTTGATAACTCTTATTTTAGCTTTTGTTTTGATCAACCTTTTTGTGGCCGTTGTTGTTACAGCTCTTCAACGAGCAATTGAAACAGAACGCGATCCGCTCGAGGTTAAGGTGACGAAGGAGCTGAAAATGCTTCTCGGAGATGACAAAGTGATTCAAGAACTCGAGAAAGAAATTCTAGAGTTAAAAGAGATGATCAAAACCTTGAAAAAATAGCGGTTTAATGCTCTTCCCTCTGGATCCAACCACCACCGAGAACACGATTTTCGTTATAAAAAACACAAGCTTGACCTGCAGCAACACCGTATTCAGGGTTTAAGAAGACAACGCGAGCGAAACTCCCTTCTTCAAGATAAACCTCGGCAGGGACGGGGGGGCGAGTGGAGCGAACCTTGACGTCACAGCGAATAGGGTTGGGTGCATTAGTTCCCAGCCAATTCACTTGCTTGACTCTAATTTCTGTGCGCGCCAAAGCTTCATAGGGGCCAACTATAACTTGATGGGACTCAGGATTAAGACGAATAACATAAAGTGGGTCACTCCCTCCAATCCCCAGGCCTCTTCTTTGTCCGATTGTATAGTTGATAATGCCTTTATGGCGGCCTAAAACCCTGCCATCAACGTGGATAATATCCCCGTCTTCAAGGGCTCCCGGTCGAAGTTTTTCAAGAACGCTCACGTAAGACCCATTGGGGACAAAGCAAATATCTTGGCTGTCAGGCTTTTCAGCAACCTCGAGGCCAAAGCGAATAGCATGTTCTCGGGTCTCAGATTTGGGAAATCCCCCTAAAGGAAATCTTAAGAAATCGAGCTGATGTTGGGTTGTGGTAAAAAGGAAATAGCTCTGGTCGCGAGTGGGATCAACGGCCCTGTGAAGTTCAGCGCCACCTTCACCGAGCATGCGCTGCACATAATGGCCTGTTACAAGGGCTTTCGCTCCTAAATCGCGAGCTGTAGTTAAAAGGTCTTTGAATTTCACCTGTTGATTACAGCGAACACAAGGGATGGGTGTTTCGCCTTTTAAATAGCTATCGGCAAAATCTTCGATCACGGCTTGGCTAAAACGAGATTCATAATCGAGCACATAATGGGGAATCCCCAGCTTATCGCACACCCGCCGAGCATCATAAATGTCTTGACCGGCACAACAAGCCCCTTTCTTCCCTAAAGCCATCCCCTGGTCATAAAGCTGGAGTGTCATACCAATCACCTCAAACCCTGCTTCGACCATAAGGGCAGCAGCAACCGAGCTGTCAACACCGCCAGACATGGCGACAACAATGCGGGTTTCACTGGGGTTGGTGTCAAAACCAAGAAGATTCATAGGATTTTCACTCACTCTTAAGAAGTGGCATTTATGCCACTATTCCGGTGTTGGAGCAAGTCTTAACTTTAAAATTATGCTCTCAAGGTTCTGAGAAAAAACTTGACATTCCTTTTTAGTATAGCTACCTAAACAATAATACTATTATTAAATATTCAAATTTTAGGGTGTTATATGTTAAATTTAAATAAAATTACCAGTATAAACTTCATCTTCTATATCTTATTTGCATTTATTTCTAGCTTTCAATCTGAGCTAACGGCAAAAGAACTTGTCATTGTGATTGATGTCGACAGAGATGTAATCAAAACAAGTATTCTGCCTGTGAGCAAAAAAGAAACTGTCATTCAGAATATGTCTAACCCTAGCCACTTAACAGTGATGTGGTTAAAAGATCTTCCTAATGGGCATGATCCTAAAGTCAGCCTTTTACAGCAGAGGTTAACAGCTAGAACGACTCAATTTTTAGATAATTATAAATCATCCCATCATGAGAATGATTTTAAGATCGTTGTTGATAGAATAGAGGAAGGGCCAGGTGGTATTTATCTTCTCCCAACTGACTATGGCAATGGCATATTAACAAACCTCATTATGGAGCTTAAAGATGAAGTGAATTCATGGAAATCAGAAAACCCTGAGATACCTGTTAATTATTATAAATATTTTTCAGGAAACCACTTTATGCCTCATATAACTGTTTTGGAGACGACTAAAACGAATAAAATTTTTCCAGGTTATGGAGAAAAGCAAGCATATGGAAATCAAATAAAAGAACACATCAACCATAATAAACCTAATGGATATAGTGGAATTCCTATTCCCATTCTACATACGGACTCTTGGTTTCAATAATGAGGAATAAACCTATAACGTTAAGATGAACTGAAGTAAGTGACAAGAAAGCCAATCTTTTGGGGGGATACGTAAGTCCTCCCTTATTCCCCCTTCATGCGCCGCACAGTTGCCGTAAGGGGAAGGTCCTTAAGTCGAAGGTGTAAACCCTCCCGGAAGGGCCTGACGGGCTCTGACGATTGTATCCGGGCTTAAAGAGGTTGCGTTACAGAAATCCAACAAAATTGTATCGTTCGAAAGTATAGCATCAAGAACACCTCCTAAAAGTTCGGGTTCTCGAAAGTGCTTTTTGAGTTCTTCGGGCGTGAGACCGGTGAATGTTAAAAAATGAGATAAAAGTTCATCATCTTTTGCTAAAAAAGAGAGAGCTTGGAGGGCTATTGTTTCAGCTTGTTCGGATTTCATCATTTAATGCTCTTTTTCATTCATTATAATCTTATGTGCTTCTTTCCAGCATTTTATGAGCGTCTTTCGAGCGCGATGCTCACTTATTTTGACTTTGGCGGCCTTTAAATCCCTTAGAACCTTATGAAGGACATCGTCTTCATGGGTCTTTTGACAATCTGCAACAATAACTTCTACGATATAACGTTCTGCCTTTTCATCTTTATAGCCTAAGAGATTAGAAGCCCACTGGCCAAAAAGGTGATTGCGCTTGGCTGTGATTCGAAAATTTAGCTCCTCATCATGAAGAAATTTCGCTTCAAAAGCCTTTTCTCGTTGATTAAAACCATCCAAGGTATTGTTCATGCCCTGTTTCTCTTGAAATCTTATTATTTTCTTGTGCATTCTACATCACTTCGAGATAGGATCAATATAAAGAAATAGAGCTAGGAAGATTCAAGACATGATTAATGATCAGCCTCCTTCACAAAAAGTCGTTGACTTTGACTTTGGGTTTGAAACGGTCTCCGCTGCCGAAAAAACGGAAAAAGTGTCTCATGTTTTTGAACGTGTTGCTTCTCGTTATGATTTGATGAATGATGTAATGAGCTTAGGGCTTCATCGCTTATGGAAAGCGCGCTTTGTTGAAAGCCTTCCTCTCCGAGATCAAGGGGTTTATCTTGATGTTGCAGGTGGCACCGGTGACATTGCTCAGGCCATTTTTGAGCGTCTTAGGCGGTTCAAATTTCAAGCCGAAATTATCGTCTCAGACATCAACCCCGCCATGATTGCTGTTGGGCAAAAGCGACATCCCCATTTATCTTGGATGTGTTCAAATGCAGAAGACTTGAGCATTGAGAATGAGTCGATTGACGTTTATACGATTGCTTTCGGTTTACGAAATGTCACCTACCGAGAAAAAGCTCTTGCCGAAGCGTATCGTGTTTTAAGGCCGGGGGGAAAATTTGCGTGTCTTGAATTTTCCCATGTTCTTCCGCCTCTTGAAAAAATCTATGATTTTTATGCTTTTCATCTCATCCCAAGAATGGGAGAATGGATCGCACAGGATAAAGAAGCCTATCGGTACCTGAGCGAGAGTATTCAGACATTTCTAACTCGAGAAGAATTGTTAAACTTGATGAAGAAAGTTGGGTTTGAACGAACGAAATGTGAAACTTTGGCGAGAGGGATTGTTGCCTTGCATACGGGTTATAAACTTTAAGATTGCAGGCGCTTTTAAGATGGGTCATGATGAGCGCGTTTTTAAAATTGGGAAAGGGAGAGTATGAGCTTACCATTAGATTATAAGCCTAGCGATAACGAACCATATATGAGTTCGCAACAGCTTGCGTATTTTAAACACAAACTATTGAAATGGCGAGAAGAGCTACAAAAGGAATCTGTGGAAACTTTGCATCATATGCAAGAAGAAACGGTAAATGAGCCAGATGTCAATGACCGGGCCTCAACGGAAACAGATCGCTCTTTAGAGTTGAGAACGCGGGATCGGGAACGAAAGCTAATTCTCAAAATAAACCAAGCGCTTGAGCGCATAGACGATGGAACTTATGGCTTTTGCGAAGAAACAGGTGTTCCCATTGGTATTGGTCGCCTGGATGCTCGTCCTATTGCGACTTTGTGTCTTGAAGCCCAAGAACTTCATGAACGACTTGAAAAGACTCACCGAGAGGAGTAGGGATTCCTGTTTGTTCATGAGGGATTAGAAATACCCCTTATGTTCAGACAAGATTTATAATGACCATCAACTAAAATGTTTCACGTGAAACATTTTATGTTTTGTTCGGTTGTTCTCTCTATGTGCGTTATCCCAAATTTAGAGGCTCAACTCGAACATCGTGAGGGTTTGAGCTTCTTGATAAAGAAGCTCAGGAATTCTTGGTGTTAATAAAAGGCCGAGGTACTGAATCGTACCCTTGAGTTAGATCCTGGGCCTCGCGAAGACGGATGTGGCTTTGGCACTTGGTGCCTGACGAAGAAAGGCAAAACTCCACGGGTGTAAGCCCTAGGAGTTTCACTTATTATTTTATTCTGGCCGCTACTTTTGTGGAGGCAAGCCTAAATTCGGGGATTGACGCGGGGTGAGAATTATCAATTGTTTCACGTGAAACATTTTGTATAATACCATTTATAAGAAATAAATATCATAAATAATTCTGGATTGCTTCGGAGCAAAGCTCCTCGCAAAGACGAGAGGTGGATGTTTCGTACAGTCGTCTTCGCGAGCCCCTTTGGGGGCGTGGCGATCCAGGAATTTAGCGTCAGGGGTGTATGAAAAAACCGGCGATTTATATTATGGCTAACAAACGTAATGGGACTCTTTATACTGGAGTATCCTCTAATCTTGTACAGAGGGTGTTTCAACATAAAAATGGACTAACTCTTTGTTTTACTCATCGTTATGGATGTAAAATATTGGTCTATTATGAGATGTTGGGGGACATGGATAGTGCTAATTTTCGAGAGAGGCAGATAAAATCCGGTTCTAGAAAACAAAAATTGAAACTTATAGAATCCATAAACCCTGAATGGAATGATTTATATGAATCTATTCTTTAAGAGGACTGGATCGCCACGCCCCCAAAGGGTGCTCGCGAAGACGACAGAGGGGGTGGTCTCCAGTCGTTCCCCGTTTTCACGGGACGTGCTTTGCGAGGGCGAAGGCCAGAAACAATCCAGAATAGAACCCGCGAGGTTCCGGGTATTAAGAACCTCTATCCTGACTTACGCGCTTTTTTGCTTGCCATAATCCGCTAACCCGCAGAAACCCTCACTCCAATCTAAAAATTAAGTTGTAGTGACTAAAAAATTTCCTTTGTTTTCTTTATGTTGACTTCTAATACCATTTATAAGAAATAAATATCATAAATAATTCTGGATTGCTTCGGAGCAAAGCTCCTCGCAAAGACGAGAGGTGGATGTTTCGTACAGTCGTCTTCGCGAGCCCCTTTGGGAGCGTGGCGATCCAGAAACTTAACCTAACACCACTTATTTATGATAAATGGTATAATTTAAAGATTGAAGAGAAAATGGAACCATCACTCATGAATGTTTCACGTGAAACAATGGAGCGACTAAAAATCTATCAGCGCCTTCTCGAGGAATGGCAACAGAAAGTAAATCTTATTTCATCATCCACTCTTCCATGCCTTTGGGACCGCCATTTTAAAGACTCACTGCAGCTCCTTTCTTACCTTCCACAAGAGGAAGCATCACTTATCGATTTAGGAAGTGGCGCTGGATTTCCAGGACTTGTCTTGGCTGTCGCCAGGCCGACATCATTGAATGTAACCCTTGTTGAGTCAGATTTAAAAAAATGTCTTTTTTTAGAAAATGTTTCACGTGAAACATTTTCGCCTGTCACCATTTTAAGAGAGCGAATCGAATCTCTTCCTAGGGAAGTAAAAGGAGATGTCATCACCGCACGAGGGCTCTCTCCGCTTCCACGACTCTTGGGCTATGTCGCGCCCTTGATGAAAGAAAACACCATTTGTCTCTTTTTAAAAGGAAAAGACGTTGAAACAGAAATTATTGAGGCCAAAAAAAAATGGCGATTTGACCTTGAAATTTTCCCGAGTTTAACCGATTCTACTGGGAGTATTGTCAAAGTGAAACATCTCGCAAGGATTCAACCCCATGTCTAAAATTATAGCCGTTGTGAATCAAAAGGGAGGGGTTGGAAAAACGACGACAACCTTGAATCTTGCGACTGCTTTTTCAACAACTGGTAAAAAAATTCTTGTCATTGATTTTGATCCTCAGGGAAATGCAACAACTGGCCTGGGGGTTACAAACAAAAAGAAGATAATAGGAAGTTACGAAGCTTTGATTGGAGAAACCCAATTTGAAAAAGCCTGTCAAGAAACGCCTATTCCAAATCTCTATTTAATGCCGGCAAGTCTTCACCTTTCGGGTGCTGAGATTGAGCTTGTAGGACTAAAGGGCAGGGAAAATCTTCTTTCAAAAGTTCTAGCTAATGTGAAAACATTTGATTTTATTTTTATTGATTGCCCTCCCTCTTTGGGACTTTTAACCTTGAATGCGCTGGTTGCAGCAGATGAAGTTCTTATTCCGCTTCAATGCGAATTTTATGCCTTAGAGGGGCTGAGTCAAATTCTCTTTACAATTGATCAAGTTCGTAAAAATCTTAACCCCCGACTTGATTTAAAAGGAATTATTTTAACAATGTTTGATAATCGAAGCAATTTATGTACGCAAGTTGCCAATGATGTACGTAAGCATTTGAAAGAAAAGGTTTATGAGACACAAATTCCACGGAATGTGCGCCTTGCAGAGGCGCCTTCATTTGGTAAACCTGCTGTTGTCTATGATTTGAAGTGCCTCGGATCCCAAGCCTATCTTCAACTCGCAAAAGAAATTTTAGCTCAAGAAGGAAAACTAGCTGCATGACTGAAATTAGAAAACAGGCCCTTGGTCGAGGACTCTCAGCTCTTTTGGGATCTTCGCATTATGAAGATCAAGAAAAGGACGCCACTCCCTATTCGCATCTCCCCATGAAATCACTTGTCCCTGGGCGCAATCAGCCACGGCACCGCTTTTCAGAAGACGAACTTGAAGCTTTATCTGTTTCCATTCGTGAAAAGGGTGTTTTGCAGCCAATTTTAGTTCGCATTCATCCTGAAGATCAGGGAAAATATGAAATTGTTGCGGGAGAAAGGCGATGGAGGGCTGCAAAAAGGGCAGGACTTGAATATATCCCATCCCTCATTAAGGAATTTTCAGACGCGGAAGCCCTTGAGGTTGGGTTGCTTGAAAATATCCAACGTCAAGATCTAAACCCTATTGAGGAAGCGGAAGGCTATCGACG
>DATKTE010000137.1:0-19130 GCA_035531295.1 Alphaproteobacteria bacterium | reverse complement strand
AAACTCTTTTGTTGCTTGATTTGCAATGCCTCTGACAGGGATGACTGGAAATCGTGGATCAATTTGTGTTGAGATTACGGCATCTCTGGCATGAGCATTAATAAATGCTTTTTTGAAATTACTGTGCGCAACACTCTCGGTTGCGCAGACAAAGCGCGTTCCCACCTGACAACCCGCGGCCCCCATTTCAAGATGGGAGACAATAACCTCACCTCTACCAATACCTCCTGCTACAAAAATCGGAACATCTGTGACATGAGGAAGGATTTCTTGAATAAGAACACTCGTGGAAACGGGGCCGATATGTCCGCCAGCTTCCATTCCTTCTATGACAAGAGCATCTACCCCAAGCTTAATCAGTTTTTTTGCAAGCACGAGTGCGGGAGCAAAACAGATCACTTTAAGCCCCATGTCTTTAAGTTTTTTAATAGCCTGGGCTGGAGGAAGGCCGCCTGCAAGAACGACGTGCGTGACTTTTTCTTCTCCGCACACATCAATTAATTCCATCAGCTGGGGGTGCAAGGTGATAAGATTTACACCAAAGGGTTTTTGAGTAAGAACTTGAGTTCCTTGAATTTCAGCTCGCAAAAGCTCAGGAGACATAGCGCCTGAGGCAATAACCCCGAAGCCACCGGCATTCGAGATTGCAGAAACGAGATTCCGTTCAGAAACCCACGTCATTGCACCACCTAAGATCGCATAGTGCACGCCTAAGAATTCTTTCCCTCGACACCATAAATCATCTAAACGTTTTTCAACTGCTTGCATTAACATTCCTTTTCATCCAATTGGTAGACAGTATGTAAACTTGAAACCGCCCTGGTTGCATCTTTTGTAGAGATGAGTACGCTTAATTTAATATCTGATGCTGCGACAGCTTGCACCTCAATTCCTTCCTCGCGTAAGGTTTGAAATAATTTGTGAGAGGAACTATGCTCTGTTTGAAGCCCAGATCCTATCACAGATACCTTTGCTACATTAGAATCTCTTAACAAACTATTAAATTGCAGCTTATTTTTCTCGTTTTGTAAAATATCTATTGCTCGCTCGCATTCAGTTGCAAGAAGTGTGAAAGAGAAATCTAGATACTTTCCACACAAAGACAGCGTTTGCTGAATCATATCAATAGCAATATGTTTCGCTTCTAAAACAGCCTTAATCTCATCAATTTTAGAAGCGGTCTGCGGGAGCTCATATAAGGTTAGTTTTTCTTCGTTGAGTGTGTGGGCAAGGCCTCGGATGTGCTGACGCCTGTTGCTAAGCTCGTTCTCACCCGTTACAAGTGTTCCTTGTGCTTCAGAAAGGCTAGAGAGAACGCGAAGGCGTACGCGATGTTTCATCGCAAGTTCAACGGAATCTTTTTGAAGAACCTTCGCGCCTTGGGCGGCGAGTTCTAACATTTCTCGGTATGCAATATGCTCAAGTTTGCCCGCCGCTGTTACATAACGGGGGTCGGCAGTGTAGACACCTTCTACATCTGTAAAAATATCACAACGTTCTGCATTCAGGGCAGCTGCTAGGGCCACAGCCGTGGTATCTGATCCCCCGCGGCCTAAGGTCGTAATGCGGCCTTCAGGGCTTAGCCCTTGAAAACCCGCAACGACAGCAACTATTCCTTTGCTGAGGTCTTTGGAGAGGGCTTCAATTTCAATATGCTCAATGCTTGCTTGTGTATGACGGGAGTTCGTGTAAATGGGAATTTGCCATCCAAGCCAAGAACGGGCTTGAATACCCATATTTTGAAGGGATAAAGCAAGTAGCCCCGCTGTTACTTGTTCACCGGATGAGACAACAGCATCGTATTCTGCGCGGTCATAAGTTGTTGAGAGGTCACGAACATACCCCAGAAGAGTGTTCGTTGTCCCTGCCATCGCTGAGACAACAACGACGACCTGATGGCCAGACTCAATCTCAGCCTTTACGCGCAAAGCCGCTTTTTTAATTAAATCAACGGTGGCGACCGATGTGCCGCCAAATTTTTGGATAATAGTGGCCATAATCCCCATTTAGTCTTGACCTGACGCGTTCTATACCTTGTTTTGAACAGAACGGCAAGGTATAGAGAAGTGATGACACTTAATACACGCGATACGGCCGAACTTATCCACTTTAAAAGTCTAAGTTCAACTTGGTGGGATGGACAGGGACCATTTCGGATACTGCATGCCATTACACCTCTTCGCGTGGCATTCATGAAAGAAAATATCGGGGTCAATTTTCATCTTCCTGATACATCTCCCAAACCTTTTGAGGGGCTTCGAATTTTGGATGTAGGATGTGGTGGAGGGCTATTATGTGAACCTTTAGCCCGTCTTGGGGCTGAGGTTGTCGGTATTGATCCCGTTGAAGAGAATATTTTGATTGCAAAGAATCACGCGGAGTCTATGGGGCTTCCCATAAAGTATCTTGCTTTAGCTATTGAAGATTTACCCAATACTCTGCCTCCCTTTGATGTGGTTGTGGCCTCGGAAATTATCGAGCATGTGGCCGACCCTGATGGTTTTTTGGACGCGTGTGTGAGCCATCTGAGTCCAAAAGGTGGGATGGTTGTAACAACCTTTAATAAAACCCTTAAATCCTATCTCTTAGGAATCATCGCAGCAGAATATGTATTGGGGTGGGCACCAAAAGGAACCCATTCTTGGGAAAAGTTTATCGCCCCTCAAGATCTTTCCTTAAAATTGAAAGAACTTGGCCTTGGAAATCAAGAGATAACAGGCCTTCAGTTTTCGCCGTTGACAGGGGATTGGCGCTTTTCGTCATCAACGGATGTGAATTATTTCTTATGGGCGGCAACAGTTTAAAGCTTTTTTGCTTTTATCTGTCTGTATTTCTTAATAAAAATTAAATAAACATTGTAGACAAAGAAAACATATGATACAATCTTTTTAAGAAATTAGGTATAAGGAGGGTTTTATGCGTACTTTATTTCTTATCCTTTTAGGATTATCTCTTTTGACAATCGAGCGAGTTGCTGCATATGCTCCTCGGCCAGCACAAAAGCAAGTTGAATCTCATTCTGAGAAAGTAGGACCTGTTTGTGATCCACATGAGACTTCCAAGATGCCAGAAACCTTTTATTAACGATTTTTAAGGGAATTATGCATAGGATCGTCCTTAATGGATTAAGGAGTGATTCTATGACAATTCTTGATAGTGCTGGTCTCCTCTCTGAGGAGGAGAAAACATCTTATCACAGCGTTTTAAAACTTCATGGCCATGAGTCTGATCATTTTCTATTGGAAGTTGAGGAGGATCAAGGTTCGATAGATATGAATGATCTTGACTATGTAGTTATTATTAAGACAAAAGCAACTCATGTCGGACATCAAAAAACCAAAGCCTACTTTAGTCGTGCGGGCTCTGCTACTTGGCTTACAGAGTTTGAAGAGGATTTAAAAAAGGGGTATTTTACGGGGGAGTGAGAAAATCTCTCACAGTTCCATAAATTTTCTAAAACAGTAACGAATATTTAATACTTCTTTCTCATACTACGAGAAAGCAAGATGCTTTTTGCTCGAGATTAATAACCCTATGATGAAAGGAATGTCATCATGAATAAATCATATCAAATTCTAGCGATGTCACTTGGCTAAGCGTTACTGATTTGTAACCCGACGCATGCCGCAAAAAAATTAGGAGAGGTAGGCTGTCTTAAAAACTGTGAAGAGGCTCTACAAGGCTCAGTATGTGTGGGATCTTATGGGGGTGTTGCACCCCTATGTTATCTACATGAGCGATGTCCCGGGGCTCCAAACATTGACTGTACTTGCGGATGTTTAGACCGTACAGATTGTCAAAAACATTTTAATGAAATTGGCAGTGGCCCGAGGTGCATATCTTCTTGTAGCCTTGGTTACTCACATTGTGGTTGCAGTACAGACGCAGATTGTCCTGCATCGCTCAAGTGCTCTTGGATACCAGGCCCAACCCTTTTTACTTGTCAACCTAAGGGGACTGAAGCTGGAAAAGAGAAAAAGCAACCGAAACCCTAGTTAATTGATAAAGCTTTAAGGATAAATCGGAAAATGCTGACAAAGCGCTTCAACATATCGACGAACTTTGTTCTCAAGAGACGCGCCCTCCTTGAGCACATCCGCAATCCAATGACCAATCTGTTGGAATTCCTGAGTGCCAAAGCCTCGGGTCGTTCCTACGGGTGTTCCCAGGCGAATTCCTGAAGTTTGTGTAGGGGGTAGCGGATCAAAGGGAATGGCATTTTTATTGCAGGTGAGCCCTGCGCGTTCAAGCTTGTCTTCAGCTTCAGCTCCCGTAATACCAAAGGGGCGCAAATCTACCAAAAGCAAATGACAATCCGTTCCTTTGGTGCTTATATCAAGTCCTCGCTCAATCAAGGTTTGTGAAAGAGCTTGTGCGTTTTCGATGATAGACTTTGTATAGGTTTTAAACTCTGGCTCTAAGTCTTCTTTAAAGGCCACAGCTTTGGCTGCAATGACGTGCATGAGAGGCCCCCCTTGAAGCCCGGGGAAAATGGCGCTGTTAATTTTTTTACCGATCTCAATGTCGTTGCTTAAAATCATTCCACCGCGAGGGCCTCGTAAGGTTTTGTGGGTTGTCGTGGTGACGACATGAGCGTGAGGAAGGGGGGAGGGGAAAACACCGCCTGCAACAAGTCCCGCAAAATGAGCCATGTCTACCATAAGAATGGCTCCAACCTCATCAGCAATTTCCCGGAATAATTTAAAATCGATGGTGCGTGGATAGGCGGAGCCTCCTGCAATAATTAATTTGGGACGATGGGTAAGGGCTTGGGTTCGAACCTCTTCATAATCAATCAGGTGAGTTTCAGGATGCACCCCATAACTCGCCACATTAAACCATTTGCCAGAAAGATTAACCTTTGACCCATGGGTAAGGTGTCCACCGGCTGCAAGCGACATACCAAGGATCATATCGCCTGGCTTTAAAAAAGCTAAGAAAACAGCTTGGTTGGCTTGAGAGCCCGAATGGGGTTGGACATTGGCATAGGCGCAGTTAAATAGGGTGCAAGCCCGCTCGATCGCAAGTAATTCAGCCTGATCAACCCATTCACAACCACCATAATAGCGTTTCCCTGGGTAGCCTTCCGCATACTTGTTGGTCATCACGGATCCTTGCGCTTCAAGAACGGCCCTTGATACAAGGTTTTCGGAGGCAATAAGTTCGATTTGATTTTGTTCTCTCTTTAGCTCCCCTTGAATGGCAGTATAAATGAGAGGGTCGGCGTCCGAGAGGGGAGTTGTGAAAAATTTTGATTTGTTAACCATTCCTAAAGGGCTCCCTTGTAAAATATAAAGATGAATTCTAGAAACCTAACAGATGGATAAGTAAGAATCTAGTGGAGTTATCGCATGAAAGAAGAGGAAGTTCGTAAACGTGTTAAAGCCTTAAGGGGACTTTATATGGACCTTATTTGGTTTGTCCTGGGAAATGCCCTTTTTACCCTTATTTGGCTATCTTTTGATCAAAGTGGAGCCTTTTGGCCCAAGTATATTTTCCTCGTTTGGGGGGTAGCTTTGGCCGTTGATGCCTATCGTAAAGGAATTTTGGATCTTTTCTCTTCGCACATCTCTTTCTTGTCCCCTGAATGGGAAGAGGAGAAAATTGAGCAGCTACTAGGTCCACGTCAAGATCAACGTAAAATTCGCCTGAATCGGGATCAGAAGAGGTAGGATTTTAAGGCACTGTGTTAAATTTATCTGAAAATTCTTATTTTATCTTTCTTTTTATCAGGGTATCCTTATATAGAAATTCCATATTTATCACTCAAGCCGTCATATATGACGGCTTGAGTCCGAGAAGACTTAGCCCTTCCTTTCATCGTTCTTTGGCCAATTAAAAAATTGGACTTCTTTTGAAAAACATGAAAACATAATAAATGTATACTGGGCATCTTGTGGCTGCTCACCCGTCCGCCCAAGGATGACACTGTGTGGGCGAGTCGTTACGGTATTTCAAGGGGTGTCGGTATGTGCTTCATCATAAATCCTAAAAAATTTCAATATAAATATTTTTTGCAGAAGACGAAGATGAGTCGTTGCGTTTGACAAGCCTTTGTTTTTACCGTAGAAGCTGATATATTAAATATTAACGAGGCGTAACGGTCCGTCTGTCCGTGTTCTCATTGGCAAGAAATGCTTTGTTTTCAAGGGAAAATATTAACATTTTTAGCCCTAGGGATGACGCAGGATGGAGGAGAGTGAACAGTTACGACAAAGCACTGGAGACTGAATGTCCAAAGAAGATCTTATTGAATTTACAGGAACAATCATGGAATTGTTACCAAATGCTACCTTTCGGGTTCAGCTCGAAAACGGGCATATGGTTTTAGCACATACCTCTGGTCGCATGCGGAAGAACCGTATTCGCGTACTTGCTGGTGATAAAGTGACCGTTGAAATGACCCCTTATGACCTCACAAAAGGGCGGATTACGTTCCGTCATAAATAGATGAAGTTAATTCTTGCCTCGTCGTCTCCCCGCAGGCGGGAGCTTTTGGCCTCGATTGGTTTGATTCCTGATCAAATTATCAGTCCCGATGTTGACGAAACGCCAATAAAGGGCGAGGGGATTCGCGAATATGTCAAGCGCATAGCCATCCTTAAAGCTCGGGCTGTACATAGCAAAATTCCCGAAGCCTATGTCCTTGCAGCGGATACATCCGTTGAAATGGGACGTCGTATTCTTCTAAAAGCAGAAAATAAAGAAGAGGCTCGGCAAATGTTGAACTGGCACTCGGGCCGTCGGCATAAGGTATATTCGGCAGTTTGTGTGCTTTCTCCGAACGGTCGTGAGGCCTACCGCGTTTTGATAACCCGCATTTCTTTCAAGCGATTAACGACGGAAGAAATTGAAGATTACCTTGCTTCAGGGGAATGGGAAGGGAAGGCTGGGGGCTACTCCATCCAAGGCAAGGCGGCCAAATTCGTAAAATTTATTTCTGGGTCTTACACGAATGTGGTGGGGCTTCCCCTTTATGAAACGGATTGTCTTCTCAAAGGTCTCGGCTTTCATGGCTGAGATTTTTTATACGGTTTCCCCTGAGCTGCATCGTATGGCGCGTCTTGAGGGAGGAGAAGTGGTCGAACTGGATTTTGAAATCCCAGAGAAACCGCGATCTTTGCTAGGGGCAATTTTTTTAGGAAGAGTGATTGAGGTTCAAAAGCCCATACAAGCTGCTTTTGTGGATATTGGGGAGGGAAAACCAGGCTTGTTGCCCTTTCGGGAAGGAAAGTTGCCGTCCGTTAAACAGGGCGACTCTGTTTTAGTTCAAGTCAGTCGCACAGAAAATCCTATAGAAGACAAGGGTGTGCGTCTGACGCGATTGATTACCTTGGCCTTAGGGCCTCTCCTTTATACTCCTTTTACTCCTGGCTTAAGTCTTTCAAAAAAACTGAAACACCGGGAAGCTTTTAAAGGTTTATTCTCCTTACGGCCTGAAGAAGGTCTTGTTGTAAGGTATTGGGCATCAGCTGAAGATCCCCTGCCGGAGAGTTTCCTCCGCCTGCGGAGTGAGTGGGGCGCCATTCACAAGCAATTGTCTGGAAAGCCACCTCTTTGTTTGCAGCCCGCCCCCGATCTCTTAACGCGCGTTTTACGCGGCCTTAATGGTTCTGACAGACTTGTCGTTGATGATCATCAGATCGCAGCAATGACGCAAGGAATCGCAGAATTTTCACGAGAGAAAGTTTTTGATGAGCGTTGTGAAGACGCTTGGGATAGTCTTTTATCTCCAGAAATTTCTTTTCCTCAAGGTGGGAGTCTTTATATTGAGGAAACAAGGGGACTTATCGTCATTGATGTAAACAGTCAAGGAGCTTTGCGTCATGCCTTGCCGTTTAATAAAGGGGCGATTCGAGAAGCCTTGCGACAGGTTCGCATGCGCGATTTAGGAGGTAAGATTGTGGTAGATTTAATTGCGGCTCCCAAAGCATTGGGGTCTCTGCTCCAAGGCCTCGACATCCCTTCGAATTTAGAGATTTGGGGAGTATCACCCATGGGGCTTTTGGAAATGACCCGACGAAGACAGCGTCTTTCCCTGCCTCAAAGATTAAAATTGAATATGAATTAAGGAAAAAAGCTATGGAATCAAAATGCCCCATTTGTAAAAAACCTTCCGTCTTGGATTATCGTCCCTTTTGTTCCAAAAGATGTGCAGATATTGATTTAGCTCGTTGGTTTCGTGGCGACTATCGTATTGAAGGAGAGGAGGAAAAGAAGGAGGATGAAGAGGAGGAGAAGAAAAAGGAAGAAGAGTAGAGTAGGAGAGTAGGAGAGTAGGAGAGAAAGAGGGATCTCTTGTCATTCATCCATATATGACGTGCCACACGCATCCGAACATGAAACAGCTAGTGAAGGTAAAATTCGACTATTCTCCATGTCAGTGTCGAATAGTCAGTGTAGAGAGAGCTCAAAAATGCGCTACTGATAAGTTTTGGATAAAAATTCTTAACGCAGCTCTTTTGTGATTTAAGTATTTATTAGCTTTATTTATATAGACTTAAAATAAAGTATTAAAATTAAGTTATCTAAACAAAGGAGAATATTATGCAAATCTTAGGACAAAAATCCATCCTTTTCCTAACCATCCTGTACCTTTCAGGTGGGGGCGAATCCGCCTCAGCAGTGACCGGAGCAGACTGCGAAAAAGTGATACTAGAATTGAATAGCTATTTTAGTGATCGTAAGCACTGGTCTAGGGATCCCTTTGGTACTTATAGAGCAGAGATTGATAACGTTCACGTAGGTAATGAAGTTAAAGGGGCGATGGTGCTCATAACTGCCGGGTCTT
This sequence comes from Alphaproteobacteria bacterium, assembly GCA_035531295.1. Taxonomy (GTDB): domain Bacteria; phylum Pseudomonadota; class Alphaproteobacteria; order UBA9655; family UBA9655; genus UBA9655. Next base: position 10,339 of record DATKTE010000137.1, on the reverse strand, counting down.
CTATTCCAAAAAACACCAATCCAGATCTTCAGTTCGATTTTTTAGATTATCAGGGTAATGGATGTATCTATATTGTACAGAATTCGGAAGTAGGTTCAGACGGTGGGGTATATCAAGACCCCAGAGCAGCGGCCCTCGGATGGGATTGGGGCGCTAAAGTCAAGACCTCTAAACACCCCGAGAGTAAGATTGAAGAAAGATAATTTTAGAGAATAGTCAAAACTAAGCTCGCAAGACCAACCATGTTATCCCGCAGGAGTTTCTTGAACTGGTTCATTTTTTTCGAGAAGCACTGTCGTGATTTTGGTACATCCTCGACAGTTTTGATTTTCATCCCAAACGGTGCAAGTCCATCCGTCATTTTCATTACAGGTTACAAGATCTGGCTTCTCTGTGACTGTTAAAAAAGCGGCAAAACCTAAGGTCAGTGTCATTGCGAAGGTTTTCATAAATGATGCCTTATCGTGCTGATTTATTTTTTCTATTCTTGCATCTTACTTTAAAATCAAAGGGTTAATTTTTCATTAAGAACGCTTCACGTAAGGGATTGTTTTCTGTGTTTCTTGACGCTACAAATAGGGGGCAAACGAACCGGGAGAGGAATACACATGGAATTTTTAGTAGGTTTAGGCTGGTATATAATACCCTTCCTGATTGTTTTATCGATTCTTGTTTTCATTCATGAGCTTGGGCACTATCTGGTTGCGCGCTATAACGGAGTCGGCGTGGATGTATTTTCTATTGGCTTTGGACCTGAAATCTTTGGATGGAATGATAAAGCAGGAACGAGGTGGAAAGTCAGTTGGTTTCCTTTAGGCGGATATGTAAAAATGGTAGGGGATGCGGATGCAGCCAGTACACCCGATCATACAGCCCTCAAAAAAATGAATGAGGATGCGCGATCTCGCTCTCTCTTTTATAAAACAGTTTGGCAACGCATTGCTGTTTCAGCAGCCGGCCCAATAGCCAACTATTTTTTTGCAGTAGTTCTTTTTTCTATTCTTTTTGCAACCCAAGGACAGCATTATACCCTACCGATTATTCACGGTTTTCAAGAAGGAAGTGTCGCTGTTCAAGCGGGCTTTCAGGTGGGGGACCGTATCAAAGATATTAATGGTGAGCAAATCAACCGGTTTGAAGATATCCCCTTGATCGTGCAAGAACACGCTGGAGATACACTTCAGGTCGTTGTCGATCGTAACGGACACATTCTAACGCTTACCGTAACGCCTGTTCTTTCTGTCATTAAGGATCATTTTGGTCATGTTCACAAAATTGGACTTTTAGGGATTAAGGGGGCTGAGGCAGGATATATTAAGAGAAGCTGGTGGAATTCCTGGTGGTATGCAACGAAAGAAGCCGTTTCCTTAAGTTGGCAAACATTAAAAGCTCTCGGTCAAATTATTATCGGTGCTAAATCGGCTGATGGTTTGGGAGGACCTTTACGTATTGCACAAATGTCAGGAGAAATAGCACAATCTGGTTTTGTAGCGCTCATCTGGTTTATGGCTCTTTTGTCTGTCAACTTGGGGCTCATTAACCTTTTCCCTGTTCCTATGTTGGATGGGGGGCATTTATTATTTTATTTTATTGAGGTAGTCCGAGGCAAACCTCTCACAGAAAAGGCACAGGAGTGGGGCTTCCGCATTGGGTTTGGGTTGATAGTTGGCCTTATGATACTCGCAACATGGAATGATATAGTTCATATTTTCTTTAAATAAAAAGGGGTTTTTCGGTGTTTAGATGTTCTGTTCTTCTGGCAATTGCTTTGAGCGCAAGCTTGCTTATAACTTCTGCCTCGGCTCAGATAAGTATTCGATCAATTGATATAGAAGGAAACCGACGCGTCGAAACACCGACAATCCTGAGCTACCTCGATGTCAAGGTTGGTCAGGTCGTAACCGAAGATAAAGTAGAAGAAATACTCAAAAATCTTTTCGCAACAGGTCTTTTTGCTGATGTCGTGATTGAACAGCAGAAGGATCGTTTGCTTATTAAAGTTGTTGAGAACAAAATTATCAACCGCATCGCCTTTGAAGGCAACTCAAAGCTTAAGGATGAAATTTTACAATCTGAAATAGGACTAAAGCCTCGAGAAGTTTATACCCCTGCCAAAGTTCAAGAAGCTGCTCAAAAGATCCGCGATATGTATCGCTTGAGTGGTCGTTATGGAGCAAAAGTTGAACCTAAAATTGTAGAACGAGAGCAGAATCGAGTTGATCTGATTTTTGAGATTACTGAAGGAAACTTAACACGCATTAATAGGATCATTTTTGTTGGTAATAATCATTTTAGCTCCTCACGGTTGAGTTCCGTTGTTTTAACGAGGGAATCTCGCTGGTATCGCTTTTTTAGTTCTGATGATACATACGATCCTGATCGGCTCGCCTACGATAAAGAGTTGTTGCGTAGGTATTATCATGAGCACGGGTATGCCGATTTTAAAGTCGATTCAGTTGTGGCAGAGCTAGATCCTGATGAACAAGAATTTTACATCACTTATACGGTTGATGAAGGTCCAAGGTATTGTTTTGGTGATATTAACTTAAAAATACTGTTGCCAAAGCTAAAAGAGACGGGTCTTAGAGAACTTATTTCTCTTCAAAAAGGGGAATGCTTTGATAGCAAAGAAATCGAAAGAGTTGTCGATAGATTGAATATGGCGATTGGGGAGAGAGGGTTTGCCTTTGTGGAAATTGAACCTAAACTTAAGCGACACCCCGAAACATTAACGATCGATGTTGAATTCGTTGTGAAAGAGGGGCGTTCAGTCTACATCAATCGTATTGATATCATAGGTAACGACAGAACAGATGACGATGTAATCCGTCGAGAGATTCGCCTTAGCGAAGGGGATCCTTATAACAGTGTAAAAATTAAACGTTCCGAGCAACGTATTGAAAATCTGGATTTCTTTAAAAAAGTTGAAATTAAGCGAGAAGAAACAGCAGCTCCTGATAAAATCGACTTAAAAGTTGAAGTCGAGGACAAGCCTACAGGATCTGTGCAGTTTTCTGCAGGGTATTCAACAACAGATGGTCCTTTGGCAAGTGTTACCATGAATGAACGAAACTTGATGGGTAGAGGATATGATCTATATTCAACCGCTATGGTCTCTAAACGAGCTATGGATTTTCATACAGGTGTTACAGATCCTTATTTTCTAGGGAAACCTTTAGTATCAGGGATAGATTTATTTCATTCTTCTCGTAAATATCCGACAAGAGGTCAGGATCAGATAGGCTATCGTCAGATAAAGACAGGAGGAGCTTACTCTTTAGGATATGATTTGACTGAATATTTAGGACAATCCTGGAATTACACGCTGGCTAGAGATTTTATCGATGATATAAGAACAAGAGCCTCTCCTTTTTTACGTGCGCAAAGAGGAACGTGGTTTATGTCTTCCGTGGGGCACGGTTTATTTTATGATAAAAGAGATAGTAGCGTTGATCCTACCGAGGGATACTTCGCAGGTCTTACAAATGAACTATCTGGTATTGGAGGGAACGTTCGATTTTTTAAGAACAGCGTGCGTGCTGGAGTTTACCTTCCGCTTGATGAAGATCATAAATGGGTCATCGCGACAAAGGGTTCTGGAGGCGCGATGACTGGCCTTGGGAATAGAAAAACCCGTGTAGTCGATCGTTTTGAATTGGGAGGAGATAGTTTTCGAGGTTTCGTAGACTCTGGTATTGGACCGCGTGATATTCACACAGGAGATGCGTTGGGAGGCCTTCTCTATTACAAAGGGACTGTAGAGCTTGCTGTTCCCTTAGGAATACCCGAGGAACTTGGGATTAAAGGGAGTATCTTTTCTGACTTAGGAAGTGTTTGGTATTCTAGTAATAAATCCCGTCCGCCAAATATAATTCGCAGCAACGACATGAGATTCCGTGGAACTGCCGGTGTGGCGATTACATGGCGTTCCCCCTTCGGTCCCATTGGAGTTAGCTTTGCAAAACCATTTGTGTATGTAAAACATGTTGACCAAAAGGAACTATTTAGGCTTAACTTTGGGACAACTTTCTAAGGAGTAGAAAATGAAGAAACCGATTCTAATGTCTTTTTTGGCTGCAACGCTTGCAATATCTTCGGCAAAGGCTGAGACCTTACCAGCACCTATTATTGGTATTGTGGAACAAACCACATTGGACAACTCTGCAGCTTTCAAGTCTATTCTTAACCAAGTAGAAAAGAAGCGTGCTGAAATTCAAAAAGAGATGACAACGATTGAGAATAAACTTAAGGCTCAAGATAAACAACTCACTGAAGATCAAAAGAAGCTTTCTGAAACTGAGTTTGCAACAAAGCGAGCAGATTTTGAAAAGCAAGTTCACGATGCTCAGGAAAAGATAGAGATCCGAAGAGCTCAAATTGAACTTGCAGTTGATGAAGCTAAGAAGAAAGTCTATGAGGCTTTCTTAAAAGTCGCCGAAGAAGTAAGAAAAGAAGCAGGAGCCAATATTATCATATACCAAGAAACAGTTGTTACAGCAGATAAGACTCTCAAGTTGACCGATAAAGTTAAAGAAAGGTTAGACAAAGTGTTGCCAACTGTTCCGGTTGTTTATCCATCTGAAGCGGAAGTGAAAAAGCAGCTCATGCAACAGACACAATAGTAAATCATCGCTAAAATTTAAATACTTTTTATTTGTGATGAGATTATTGTATGACTATTAGTAAAAACACGCCACTTGGTGGCGTGTTTGTAAAGAAATGCTAAGTTTCCTGTGGAAAATTTAGCAATTTTTGGCCGAAGAATCCTATTTCCATAGGATCCCGGGGGTCAGAAAACGTGAATTTATCTGACTTTAGAGGGTGACGTGTGAAGTGAAGGTCACTTGGTTACTGTTTTAAACGCTACTAACTTATAACTAATGACAAATATGGCAGATATACGATTTTATAAGAAAAAAGGTCCCTTTACATTGGCTGAGCTTGCGGCTTATGGCCAATGTGAGGTAGGTCGCGGCGATCCAACATTGTTAATTAACGATGTTGCCCCTTTGGATAGGGCGGAGATGTCTTGTATTAGCCATTTTGGTAATGCAAAATATAGTGATACTCTAATAACCACTAAGGCATCTGCATGTGTTCTAGCAGAGCATATGGCAGAAAAGGCACCCAGTCATTTGGCGCTCTTAGTTGCAAAATACCCTCATCGCTCTTATGCTCTAATTGCGAACGCTTTCTACCCCAAAGAAAAAAGGGAGGGGGAAATTGCACAAACAGCCATTGTTCACCCGACTGCAAAATTGGGAAAAGGAGTGGTCATTGGCCCGATGGCTGTGATTGAGGCCCATGTCGAGTTAGGCGATTATGTAGAAGTGGGTCCCTTGTCTGTGATTGGAGAGGCTGTCGTCGTTGAAGAGAATACCATTATTGGGGCACATGTCACTCTTTCCCATGCTCTTGTCGGTAAACATGTTCATATTAAACCCGGAGCGCGGATCGGCCAAAGTGGCTTTGGTTTTTTCATGGATTCTGGTGATATGGGGGGGCATGTCCCAGTTCCGCAGTTGGGGCGCGTTATAATTGGTGATTATGTTGAAATAGGTGCCAATACGACCGTTGATCGAGGAAGTGCAGCTGATACAGTCATTGGACTTGGCACACGCATTGACAATTTGGTCCAAGTCGCTCACAATGTCCAATTTGGTAAGGGGTGTGTGATGGTTGCTCAATCAGGTATTGCGGGAAGTACAAAATTTGGAGATTATGTTGCTGCTGGGGGGCAAGCAGGATTTGCTGATCACTTAAATATTGGCTCAGGAGCTCGAATTGGCGCTCAATGCGGAGTTATGAGCGATGTGGAGCCTAGGGAAGTCCTGGCGGGAAGTCCTGCCATGCCCCTGAAGGCGCATTATCGTCAGGTAGCTGTTTTAAAGCGGCTTGCTGAAGAAACTAGGAAAAAGGTTAATTAAAGGTAAGAATTATGTCCGCACTAGAAAATCTTGCAGAATCCTCAGAAAACAACGATCCATCTGAAATTAGCTTGGATCAAATTATGCGCCTTATTCCGCATCGAGAGCCGATGCTTATGGTGGAGAAACTCATTAACGTGGTTTCAGGGGAAAGCGCTGTTGGGATTAAGACAATCTCAGAAGATGCATGGTATTTTCAAGGCCATTTTCCTAAAAAGCCAGTTATGCCAGGAGTTATGATTATTGAAGCTTTAGCGCAAACGGCGGCAACCCTTGCTATGCATTCGATAAACCTATATGACAAAGAGCATCTTGTTTATTTTATGGGCATTGATGAAGCTCGCTTTCGTAAGATGGTTCTTCCTGGAAGTGTTCTACATCTTGAAGTCGTCAGGACACATAGGCGGGGCAACGTTTGGCGTTTTAAAGGAATCGCCAGAGTCAATGGAGAAGTTGTTGCTGAAGCCGTCAAAACAGCTATGATTTCGGATAAATAAATTTTTGAGAAAGCAGTTAATCATGTCCATTCAAATCCACCCCACGGCAATTGTTGCTGAAGGGGCTATTATTGCGAGCGGTGTATCTATTGGTGCCTATAGTCTTATAGGACCAAACGTCATTTTAAAAGAAAATGCTAAAATACACCCCCATGTTGTGATTGAGGGGCACACAAGTATTGGGGCTCGGACAGAAGTTTTCCCTTTTGCAGCCCTTGGATTTGCTCCTCAAAATATTCATTATAAACAAGAGCCTTCGACCTTAGAGATTGGAGAGGCTTGTACGATTCGAGAACATGTCACCATACATCCTGGAACTGAGGAGGGGGGGATGAAAACAACCCTCGGACATAACTGTTACATTATGATTGGATCCCATATCGGTCACGATTGTCATCTTGGTAATTTTGTAACGATGGCAAATAATGCTACCCTCGGTGGGCATGTGACTGTCGGTGATCATGTTTTTATCGGCGGACTTGCAGCCATTCACCAACGTGTGCGGATTGGAGCTTCTGCCATGATTTCTGGGACAGCAGGCGTAAATGAAGATGTGATTCCATTCGGAACTGTGATGGCCATGAGAGGAAAACTCGGAGGGTTAAATATCATTGGAATGAAACGACGGGGATTTGAGCGACAGGATATGCACGATTTGCGCAATGCTTATAAACTTTTGTCTAAAGATCAAAACGGCACTTTCGAAGAGCGTCTTCAGAAAATAGAAACTTTGTATGGCAATTGTCGTCCGGTTAAAGAGCTTTTATCTTTCATCGCGCAAGATCCCAACAGACCCTTATGTTTACCTACGGAAGCGTGGGAATTTGAAATGGAAGAGCCTCAGGAGGCCTTACGTGTCGTTGCCGCCTAAGCAACCACCTATTGCTCTCTTTGCGGGTAGAGGAGAGTTCCCCCGCGCTCTTATAAACGTTTTCCAAAGCCAGAAGCGGCCCTTTGTTGTGATAGCATTTAAAGGTCAAACGGAAGAAGTGCTCCTAAAAGATTCGCCTCACCTATGGCTTCAATTTGGCGAAGTTGGAAAAGCTATTCGCTATATGGAAGAAAATAAAATCGTAGAGATTGTCATGGCAGGAACTATTTCTCGGCCTGCATTAAGTGAAATTCGGCCCGATTGGGAAGGGGTTAAGTGGCTCGCGAAAATTGGTTCTCATGCTTTGGGTGATGATAACCTTCTGAAGCTTGTCATTAAAATGATTGAAGAGCGTGGTTACAAAGTTGTCGGGCCAGACGAGATTTTATCTGAACTTTTGGCTCAAGAAGGACTCCTTACCCGACTTGAACCAGATGAACAGGCATGGCGTGACATTGGGCGGGGAATTGAAGTTCTTTCAGCTTTAAGTCCAGCAGATGTGGGTCAAGCAGTCGTGGTTCAGGAAGGGCTCGTCCTGGGCATTGAAGCCATTGAGGGGACAGATGCCTTGATCGAGCGAGCAGGGAAACTGCAACGTTCGAGCTTGGGTGGGGTTTTGATTAAGATAGCAAAACATCAGCAAGAGCAAAGAGTTGATCTTCCTGTCATTGGAATAGACACGATACGTAAGGTAGCGAAAGCAGGTCTTAGAGGGGTTACAATAGAAGCAGGTCGATCCCTTATCTTAAATCGAGAAGACACGATCAAATTAGCCAATGAGAAGCAACTTTTTATAGTGGGGCTTGCGAGCGCCCGATGCCACACCTCCCTCTAGTGTTCCTAATTGCCGGAGAAGCTTCCGGCGATTTGCTGGGGGCTGATCTTATGGCTTCATTAAAACGCACCGAAAATGTTCGATTTGCGGGCATAGGAGGGGAAGCCATGACAGCCCAGGGCCTTGAAAGCCTTTTTCCTATGGATGAGCTTTCCATTGTTGGGGTTTGGGGAATTTTGCGTCAGTTGCGTCACTTTTTAAACCGCTTAAGATTTACGGTGGAAACCATCAAAATTCAGAAGCCCGATGTTGTTATTACCATCGATGCCCCTGAATTTAGTTTTCGAGTGATGAAACGTCTTCACAAATTAACGAAGAGACCTCGCCTGATTCATTATGTAGCTCCTACCGTCTGGGCTTGGCGACCCGGGCGCGCAAAGAAAATTTCTCGTTTTTTAGATAGGCTTTTGTGTCTTTACCCCTTTGAACCACCCTACTTTGAAAAACATGGACTAAAAACAACCTTTGTGGGGCATCCTGTGGCGTTAGGAGAAATGTCTTGCTTGGAAAAGACGGATCCAAACCTTCTCTGTGTTCTTCCTGGAAGCCGCCGCTCTGAAGTCGAAACTCTGCTACCCATTTTTAAGCAAACGGTAGAGCTTTTAAAAATGCAGCTTCCCGATTTAAAGGTCATCATTCCAACAGTTCCTTCTGTGGAAGCATTGGTTCGTGAGGAAGTTCAAAACTGGCCCCATCATATTCAAATCGCTGTCGGAGGCGAAGCACGCAAGAACGCTTTTCAAAAGTCTACAGCAGCACTAGCTGCTTCTGGGACGGTTGCCTTACAGTTGTCAGCGGCACGTCTCCCTTTTGTTATCGCTTATAAGTTAAACAAAGTGAATGAATGGATCGCAAGGGCTTTTATTCAAACGCCTTGGGCGTGCATGGTTAATATTTTATTGGCATTTCAAAAATTTGGACCTGGTTTTGTCCTTACCCGTAAAGCTAAAGAATTAGTGCCAAATCCCTGTATACCTGAATTTATACAAGAAGATTGCACACCTGAAAGGCTGGCTTCTGCCATCCTTACTCTCTTCAGAGATAAAGCTCTGAGAACGCATCAGACTGCAGGGATGAAAGTTGCCATCTCTCTTCTGAAAGCACCTTCTGACGCCGCTGCAAAGGCTGTGTTCGAGGAAATTACTCTACAGAAAATTATATAAACGGGAGGTTTAATTTGTGCATGACTGTATTTTTTAAAAATATATTAAAATGTGCTTTCATACTGAGCTTGATTGCCAGGATTGAAATCCTAGATGTGCAGGCGATGGAAGCAGATAAGGCCGAGACAAAAGTAACATGTAAACAAACGATGGCAGATTATAAAAAGTGGTTTCAAAAACTGGATGAAAAACTCACTCCTGCGGACTATATGAAGGGGGTTGCTCTCATTAAGGAAAGAGAATATGGGAAAGCCTTTCCGTGGATTAGAAATGCGGCCTATAAAGGTCATGTTGATGCGCAATATATGCTTGGTACTATCTATTATGATGGTTGTGGTGTTTTAAAATGTTTGTTTCACGCCTTAACATGGTTTGAACAAGCTCAGCGGAAAGGGCATCGAAAAGCAACATATGCCATTGCTATTACACAATTTTCTCTGGGGAAATCGTTCTTAGCAGCTCATGATTATGATCAAGCTCTTTTGTATTTCAAGAAGGCTGGGGAGAAAGGGCATGTGAAGAGCCTATATTATATTGGTCGCATGTATGAAAAAGGTTTAGGCGTCCCGCAAAGTGATCATAATGCCTTAGAACTGTTCGAAGAGGCTATGGCAAAGGGTTATCGCAAAGCTCAAAAAAAAGTTTCCAAATTGCAACATGATATGGCAACAGCTCATCTGAACATTACTTTACAGTGGTTTTTGAAAGCTAAAAAGAATGGGAACCCAGATGCTAAAGTGAAAATCAAAAAGATTTTGGAAATACTGGGTTAAAACACATATCCGGATAGGACTTATTTTTTGGATCACCAACTCTACCTTAGCACTTCATAGGACATCGTGATCGACCCCTTGGTGTCTTTTCTGGGGTAAAGCTTAATTTTAGGCTCCCTTTTTCAAAAATTAATAATACCATTTATAAGAAATAAATATCATAAATAATTCTGGATTGCTTCGGAGCAAAGCTCCTCGCAAAGACGAGAGGTGGATGTTTCGTACAGTCGTCTTCGCGAGCCCCCTTTGGGGGCGTGGCGATCCAGAAACTTA
>DATKTE010000136.1:0-5823 GCA_035531295.1 Alphaproteobacteria bacterium | reverse complement strand
TTAATTTAGGGGATTTAAAAATGAAAACACCTTTGATCTTTGCTTTTTTGATGGGTTTTACCTCATTTTCTTTTTTTTGCGAGGTTAAAGCGATGGATGAGGGGCAGGTAGAAGAACGCACTGCAGCTTCGACTCAAAAGCAACAACAGATGTATGTGACGTCACTTGCAAAAAGTGCAGAACTATACACAAATACGGATCTCAGAACAAAATTCTCAATAACAAGCGTTCGCCATTTTGGTAATTTAGACGAAAAATTATATGAAAGTAAAATATCTGAAGAAATATTGAGATATAATATTAATATAAAAGGCGCAATTGGAGAATTAATATTATTAGCTGAGACGGGGACTGATGCACGCTTACCGATTGAATTGACTGCCCTACCTCATCTCTTTCTTGCAGCCACCAGTTTTATAGAAGGCACAAATGGGATGCCACAAGATCGACAATATGGAGCTGAACTTATGTACCGTTATATTCGTTTAGCAAATCCAGACAATTACACTTATTTTTCAGTTGCTTTCAGTAAATTGAAAGAAGATACAAATTTTACTATGCAGGATTTTATAAAAGCGATCCAAGAGACACGTAGAGAGCATGGCTTAGATTTTACGAACAGTGCAATGAGAGGGGCCCCTCCTCTTTGCCTAATATTTTAAGATAAGTTGTAACGTCCTTCCCATGGCGTTTCTGTAAGAAACGGTATAAGCAGGAGCAATCCAGCAAAAAAACTGGATTGCTCTCTTTGCGAGCTCGCGCTGACCGCAAAGAATTAAAAATCATTCCTTCTCTTTAAAAGAGAAATTCTTGCCATAAATTCATACTCTCATAATCCTTTGAATATGTAATTATTTTATAATAAATTTTAAATAAATTTTAATCGATAGTTGTTGCCTTATTTTTATAACGAAGTTATTTTTCGATCTCTTAAAATAATGGAGTTTAAAATGGTAAAAAATGTTGTTACGAGTATCGCTGTTGTCGCACTCGGTCTTTCTTTCAGTTCAGTTGCTGAAGCAGGGAAGACGCGAAGAACAGAAGTCGAAAGACTAGAGGACTGGGGAGTAAAAGTTCAACCAAAAGCCCGTGTCGGAGATCCAAAAAACCGCGAGTTTAGACTTGACGGGCGCATAATGCGTAAAAGGAGAGTTTTGACTAAGGCGCGCAATGGGAATGTACGTAGAATGTTAACATATTAAAATTAAAAATAATTAAAAACCTTCCTTAACCCCCATGCATAATGGGGGTTTTTTCTTACCCCGCTTCCCCACTTCTTAACCTAAAGTTAACAATTATACCTTATTTCTAAGACCGTAAGATAGGAATACAAAAAATGGAAGTTGGGTGCCGCGAAGTTTAAAGATGGATTGCTTCTCCGCCTTAGCGCTTCGAGCGATGACGGACCGCTATGACGCTCCCCCACTCCGTTATTGCGAGGAGCTTTGCTCCAAAGCAATTCAAAGACTGCATAAAGTATTTCCCCCTAGATTGCTTCGCCTCCTGCGGCGGCTCGCAATGACGATTTTGGGGAACATGTCAGGCAGAAAGGGAAAGAAGAAACCATGACCTTAAGGCAAGCAGATTTAGAGGATAAATATACGCTTGAAGAAGGTCAGATTTTTATTACGGGCGTTCAGGCTCTTGCCCGCCTTCCTATAATGCAACGGAAGCGAGATTTAGCCCAAGGGCTGAACACGGCGGGTTTTATCTCAGGCTATCGCGGATCCCCTTTGGGCGGGTATGATCAGGCCCTCTGGAAAGCCCAGAAATATTTAGATGAAAATCAAATTACCTTTATTCCTGGCATTAATGAGGATCTTGGCGCAACGGCTGTTTGGGGAAGCCAGCAAACAACGCTCTTTCAGGGCACCCGTGTGCAAGGTGTTTTTTCCATCTGGTATGGCAAGGGGCCTGGCGTTGACCGATGTGGGGATGCCTTTAAACATGCTAATATGGCAGGGTCTTCACTCTATGGAGGAGTGCTAGCGCTGGCAGGTGATGATCATGCCTGCAAGTCTTCAACCCTTCCCCATCAAAGCGAATACGCGTTTATTGACGCCTCGATTCCCATCCTTGTCCCTTCGAATGTGCAAGATATTTTAGATCTTGGCCTTTATGGCTGGGCTCTTTCGCGTTATTCGGGCTGTTGGGTTTCTTTTAAAGTCATTGCGGATACGGTTGATACGTCAGCCTCCGTTACGGTATCTCCGGGGAGGGCTCATATCCTCCTCCCCGGGGATTTTCAGATGCCAGAGGGTGGACTGAATATCCGTTGGCCTGATGCTCCCCTTGAGCAAGAAAGAAGGCTTAGGCTTTATAAACTTGAAGCAGCGCGTGCCTTTGTAAGGGTCAATGGACTCGACAAGACTTTTTTTTCGGGCAAAAAGCCACGGCTTGGGATCATCACCTGTGGAAAAACTTTCCATGATGTGCGCCAGGCTCTTGAAGATTTAGGTCTTACGGAAAATGAAGCGACGGAGCTTGGTGTGAGCCTTTATAAAGTTGCCATGAGCTGGCCTCTTGAGCCAACACGTCTTAAGGAGTTTGCGACGGGACTTGAAGAAGTCATTGTGATTGAAGAAAAACGCCCGCTTATTGAAGGGCAGGTGAAAGATATTCTCTATGAGCTTCCGACAGGAAAACGGCCCCGTGTTGTTGGGAAAAAGGACGAAGATGGCAAACCCCTTTTGCCAGAAATTTATGAGCTGCAGGTTCCTGAGATTGCCCATGCGATTGCTCAAAGAGTTCTACGTTTTACAAAGTCTGATAAAGTCAAAGAAGGTATGGAAAGACTTGATCGATTGTTTAAAGAGCAATTGAAGCGAGAGCCAGAGCTTGTTCGTCTTCCCTATTATTGCTCCGGTTGTCCCCATAATACTTCAACAACGAGGCTGCCTGAGGGGAGCCGGGCCGTGGCTGGAATTGGGTGTCACTATATGGCGACCTGGATTGCCCCTCGGACGGAAACCTTTACCCAAATGGGGGGAGAAGGCGTTCCTTGGATTGGCCAAGCGCCCTTTTCGGATGAGCCCCATGTGTTTGCCAATATCGGGGATGGGACCTACTACCATTCAGGGCTTCTTGCGATCAGGGCGACAATCGCTGCAAAGGTTAATATTACCTATAAAATTCTCTACAACGATGCGGTCGCCATGACGGGGGGCCAGCCCGTCGATGGACCTCTTACTGTTGCCATGGTTACGCAGCAGGTCTATGCAGAAGGGGTTCGTAAGATTGTTGTCTTAAGTGATGATCCTGAAAAATATCCCGTAGGTTTTGGCTTTGCCCCTGGCGTTGAAATTGGCCATCGAGATCAGCTGGATCAAATTCAAGAAGACATCAAACGGTGGCCTGGCACTTCCGTTATTATCTATGATCAAGCTTGCGCCGCAGAAAAGCGAAGAAAGCGCAAGCGGGGTTTGTTGGAAGATCCTGACAAGCGCATTTTTATTAATGAGCGCGTGTGTGAAGGGTGTGGAGATTGTAGTGTAAAGTCTAATTGTCTTTCCGTCCAACCCATTGAAACGGCCTTTGGACGTAAGAGAAAAATCGACCAGTCCAGTTGCAATAAAGATTATTCCTGTGCGAATGGCTTTTGTCCCAGCTTTGTGCGTGTTCAGGGGGGGAAACTTAAGAAATCTCGCGCCTCTGCAAAAGCTGAAGATTTAATGGAACATTTCCCTGATCCTGCGGTTCCTTCCCTAGAAAAACCTTATTGTATTTTTCTAACAGGCGTGGGGGGCACGGGCGTTGTAACGGTTGGTGCGATCCTCGGTGAGGCGGCTTACTTGGAAGGTAAAGGATGCTCAATTGTAGATATGACAGGTTTGGCGCAAAAGGGTGGAGCCGTTGTTTCTCATATTCGTATCGCCAGAAGGCCGGAAGAGATTCATTCAACTCGCGTATATATGGGGGAAGCTAATCTCATTTTTGGCTGTGATATTGTGGTTGCAGGAAACCCTGATACGCTGAATAAAATACAAAAGGGGAAAACCTTTGCGCTTGTGAATGAAGATCAATCCATCACAGGGCATTTTATTCATAATCCGGATTATAACTTTCACCATGAAGCCTTAAAAAAGGACATTCTTGCAGCTCTCGGACAAGACAAGGTGGACTTTATTGATGCCATTCGTTTAGCCACAGGACTACTTGGGGATTCCATTGCGTCCAACATGTTTATGGTCGGATATGCTTATCAAAAGGGCTTTATCCCCCTTTCCCATGAGGCGATTGAAAAAGCGATTGAGCTGAATAATGTTGCCGTTCTCTTTAATATTCAAGCCTTTCGGTGGGGGCGATATGCGGCAATCGACTTAAAAGCGGTTGAGAAAGCAGCGGGGCTTAATATTGAAGAGAAACTTTACCACATCCCGACATCTTTTGCGGATATCGTTGCTCATCGGAAAAAATTCTTAACAGGCTATCAAAACAAAGCTTATGCGGACCGTTATGAAGCCTTGGTAAAGCGAGTAAAAGCTACGGATCTTAAAATGAACCGAGAAGAACTTTCTTTAAGTGTTGCGAAATATTATGCAAAGCTTTTGGCCATTAAGGATGAATATGAAGTGGCCAGGTTGTTTACAGACGGGACATTCATGAAAGAGCTTTACGATCAATTTGAAGGTCCTGTGAAGCTTAAATTTTATTTAGCACCTCCTCTTTTTGCCAAACGGGATCCAATGACGGGCGAATTGCAGAAGAAAATGTACGGTTCTTGGATGATGATGGGTTTCAGGATTCTTGCAAAACTGAAAGGATTACGAGGAACGGTTTTTGATATTTTTCGTTATACAAAAGATCGGGAAATGGAGGTTGAGCTTATTAAAGAATATGAGACTCGGATAGATTATTTATTAGGAAAACTTAAACCAGAAAATTATGAACTTGCCGTTGCGTTGGTGTCTCTCCCCGAATATATTCGGGGGTATGGGCATGTGAAGGAACGCTCTCTTCAGGACGTAAAAGTCAATGAAGAGGTGTTGCTGGCACAGTTTAAAGAGACGGTTTAGTTACAAAGTAATAAATAAAAGGACTATGGTATGAAAGTGTATCTCACAATAAGTATGGTTGTTTTTGCGTTGATCTCTTCGATAGCATTTGCGAAAGCGGGATATGATGATTTTGAAAACGTTGAATTTTCACATGTAGTTTCTTGCTTAAAGGAAGATAAACCTCTTGAAGTTAAAGGGAAAAAATATGTCTTTATTGAGGAGCCGTCACATCATGCTGTTACGATAGGAACCTTATTAAAGAAGTCCGATATAGAAAAGCTTCCTGAACAAGTGCGATTTTTCTTTGTCTATAAATCAGAAATGACACATAAAGATTTTGGAAAACTCGTTACGATATGTTTTACTTCTAATAACAATCCTGACTGGAGCGAAAACTTCAATGGGGGTCCCCATGGCGATCCTACAGAACGCTACTGGCATCAAGAGCATTCGAAAGATGTGGCAGGACCTGTGAGGTCCATTCATTTTCTAGCACGGGAAATTGAAGAAGAAAAATAAGCGCAAATTTTCTTACCTCACCGGATGCTTCGCATAAAAAAATATGGGCATGGTTATTTATAAAAATTAATTTTTAAAGGAGAAATATTATGAAAAAAATTCTATTGACTTCACTTTTCTTAATAGGAACGAGTTCTTTTGTAAGTGCTGGTTTCTATGGTGAAGAGTTCGGGCGCAGTGACGAGCATTATCAAAAATTGAACGCAAAACGTCGGGGAACTCGATCTGGTATTGAAGAGGCAAAACCTGGAAGCATATACATAGATTGTGCCTGGGCTAAAAAGAATTTTATGTTAAGACGAGCCTC
>DATKTE010000135.1:0-2717 GCA_035531295.1 Alphaproteobacteria bacterium | reverse complement strand
ATATCCTAACGTTGAAATAATTGCAAAAGATGGAGAAGAGGGCCCCCCAGGTAATCCTGGAAACCCCGGAGAGGGCGGAAAAAACGGTAAGGTATATCAGGGGATTTATATTGATAAATCCGTACATGGTAATGGTCTTTTTTGGCGAGTCGTTGGAGAGGGTATAACAGGCGCTGGAGCAGGTTTTGCTGCTGGATGGTGGTTGGGGCCTGGAGTTATTATTCCTACTGGCGTTGGAGCCGTTGTTGGAGGGCTTAGTCCTGTAGTAGGCACTGCAGCAGACGACTTAATAAATGGTGGATGGGAACAAGAAGCGTCTTTGATAACGCCTTATGATGAATTTGCTGCGAAAGGAACAATATCTAGTAGCCCGAATTCAAAAAGAAGCGAACCTCCCAAAAGAAGTAAAGATATTGATGAAAATAAAATTCGAGCGAATTGGAAAAATTTATATAATAAATTTCGCGAATACCACAAATGAGTGGAACAGTAGATGATAATTTAATCGCTTATTTTTTAGCAGTAAGATGACTAGAAAAGAGAAAAGGAAATGAGGATGGCAGAAATAATAAGCAAAAAACCATGTTATTAACTTGGTTTTTCTTTATTGATTATCTCATATAATTAACTTATCGAATTTATAGAGAGAGGCAGCTACATAAGATTATGGAAAAACCTCTCTTTTAAAAAAGACTCCTAAGATAAAAAGTTTGCTTTTATAGGTTTAAATGAAAAAACAACCCCATATTGTATACCATCAACTTCAATCTAAAACGCTTGTAGGAAATCTCCTCGGAGATCCCATAGAGCGAACCATAGCTGTGTATCTTCCGCCTCATCATAACGAAGGGTGTCACTATCCTTTATTAATGGCACTTGCTCCTTATAATAATTCGGGACTTGGACTAATCAGTTGGCAACCTGCAAAAGAAAATTTACCAGAACGCCTTGATCGATTAATCCTCTCAGGAGAGATGCCTCCGTGCATTGTTGTGTTTCCCGATTGCTTTACACGCTTACGGGGAAACCAGTACATCAACAGCAGTGTCGTTGGAGCCTATCAGGATTTCTTAATCGATGAAGTCATTCCATTCGTTGAATCTCTCTACCCTACAGGAGGTCGAGGATATAGGGGGTGCTTTGGAAAATCTTCTGGTGGGTTCGGGGCTATAACCCACGGCATGCGGCGACCTGATGTTTGGTCTGCTGTTGCGTGTCACTCGGGAGGAATGGGATTTCAATGGCTCGTCAGCGGCTTTATCTCATTAATTTCCATCGAGCTGAGCCGATATGATTATAACAGTGAAGCGTTTATAAAGCATACCGAATGTGTCCATAAACTTACTTATGAAGAATTTGTGACGTTGATGTTTTTGTTTTTTTGTGCCGCTTATGATCCTGTACCCACGTGTTTTCTTGGCATTCGGCTACCCTTTGACCCCTATACAGGTCAATGGATTGAGGAGCCTTGGAAAAACTGGCTTGCCCATGATCCAGCCTTCCCTTCTCTCAAAAGAATTAGAAATTTGTCTTCTCTAAAGGCTCTCTATATTGATTGCGGGAGTTATGATCAATACCACCTCCAATTTGGCGCAAGAATTCTCAACAAAACTCTTGTCGAGCATGGGGTTGAGCACTTTTTTGAGGAATTCCCTGATAATCATACAGATTTAGATTATCGCTACGATGTTAGTTTACCCTTTATCGTAAAAGGCCTTCTTGAGAAAAAAGTACTCCAAGCCGTTTCTTGAAGAATCGGTTTTGCCAAAAGAGAAGCCAGTAATCCAAACACACCACTCAACATAAGGTAGAGAGCAGGAGCTTTTGGGTCTCCCGTCCAGGTGACGAGAGTTGTGCCAATAAGAGGAGTTGTCCCTCCGAAGAGAGCTTGCCCAAGCGTATAATTAAAAGCAACCCCGCTGTAGCGCTCTAAAGGAGAAAAAAGTGTTGGGAGAAACCCAGGTAAAGCCGACACAAAGGCGGCTCCTAAGATACAAATAGCTCCTTGAAAAAGGAAGATATTCATTAATGACTGCGTGTGGGCAATCAGAGAGAAAAGAGGCAGAGCCAACACAAAAGTCAGAAACGAAGATAAGGCCATTAAAATAGGGAGCCCGATTTTATCGGCATAATAACCGAAAATCGGGAGGAGAATCACCCACATAAAAAGAAAGACGCCATTTACAAGCATCATGGAAGAAACGGAAAGTCCAAAATCTTGGACGAGAATAGGATTGAGATAAATGGATCCAAGGTAGAGGGGAATGAGGCCATTGGCTCCCATGGCAATAATACATAAGGCATTTCTCAATTTTGTCTTATAGACCACGAATAGAGGAATAGAGCCTTGCTTGATAGAGAATTCTTCCCTTTTAAATTCCGGTGTTTCAGGAAGCTTCTTCCTTAAAAGATAACTTCCTAGGCCGATGATTCCTCCCACTAAAAAGGGTAAACGCCATCCCCAACTCGGCATAAAAGAAAGCGTAGAGCACGCACTAACGAGTGTCCCCAAGAGAGCCCCTACAAAACCTGTTGAACACAGAAAGCTCCCCATAAAGCCAGGCTTGTAATGGCCAGAATGTTCTGCCACAAATATGGCGGCTCCACTATATTCTCCTCCCACACTGAATCCTTGGACAAGACGGCATCCCATCAGCATCAAAGGAGCTAAAATGCCTATCGTTGAATAGGTTGGAAGAAGACCTATCATTAAGGTA
>DATKTE010000134.1:0-14559 GCA_035531295.1 Alphaproteobacteria bacterium | reverse complement strand
CGATTTTTTTTAATTCTGAAAGATTAAAGTCTTTAGAATGAAAAAAATCTATAATTTTCTTTTTCTTTTCAAAAACTTGCTGAGCATTTGTTAGAACTTCCTTCACATTCTTTATAGGCACAGACACAATCCCATTTATATCTCCATGCAATAAATCACCTGGTTTGATCGCAAGGCCTGCAATTTTAACAGGAGTACCAACTTCAACGATATGTGAATAAGCATGAGAAGGAACTATTTTCCGTGAATAGATGTGCAGTTTTTCGTGTTTTATGAGTGATAAATCCCGTATCGCACCATTGGTAACGATACCTATACACCCTAGAGCTTTAAATATTATAGCATGCGTTATACCAGCAATCGACCCAACACCTGTTGGAATATCTAAGTCTTGAATGACAGCAATACGGGGAAGTGGGAGAGAATGCACTGTATTCCACCAATCCTCACGATCAGCATAATATCGCCCACTCATGGGTGGATTTGCTGTGCGCATCTTAAGGGTTATGGCATAACCCACCATGGGGTGGGATTGAGGGTTACGATCGATCAAATTCTGGTTATTATTTGTATAACCCTCATTTTGCAGGCGGTCTCTCAGCATTTCGATAGCATTACAGATGGTTGGAGTCGAAAATTGTCTGAGGGCTTCAATAAGATTTTTTTCCGGATGATGCATTTTAGTTATTTCCTAAAGTCAATTTTCCTTTGTGATTTGAGATGCTTCTATAAGCTTGGGCTTTATCTTCATTCCAACAGAGAGGGCATTTCTATTGCCAAACACAACCAAGTCTCTTTCTTTAAGGCCTTTTAAAATTTCAACCCTATCCGGTGTTTGTATTCCAAGAGTTACAGGGCGTTCTTCAATTTCATCATTTTTATTAATGAGCCATACATTTGGTGCAAGAGCTATTTCCACAGCAGGAACCGGAAGAGCGAGTGCATCCTTTTTTTCTTTCAAATGTAGTGTGACCGAAGCATACATTCCTGGAGTTAAGTTTAATTCGGCATTGTTATAAACATCAACCTGTGTTTCCATCGTGCGCGTCTCTGTCGTGACTTTGTTAGCAATACGCGCAATGGGGGCTTTTAAACTTTTATTCATTGAGAGAATCTTAATATCTACCTGATCTCCTGGTTTAACCAGAGAAACATTGGACTCGGGCACGGGAAAAGTTAAACGGAATTTTGTATTATCAGCGATATGTACAAGAGGGATAGCTTGTGTGTGGGTATTCGTTCCTTCTTGAATCATAGCCCCTTCATCCACAAATCGTGCGGTGATAACACCATCAAAAGGTGCTGTAATGACGGAATAATTAAACATTGTTTGTGAATGTTCATAACTTGCTTTTGCGATTTCGTAAGCCTCGGTCATCTTATCAACCGTATCTTGAGCAATTAATTCGGGATGTTTTTTGCTTACACCCGTTATTCGCGTAAAATCGAGCTTAGCTTGATCTAAAGCCGCTTTATTTTTAGCAACAATGTTAACAAGCTCAGGAACATCAAGAATCGCTAAGATCTCCCCAGTCTTTACCTGATCTCCGATATCAACTTTTATTTCTTTTAAGTACCCTGGAACTTTGGCATAAAGAGTTGCTTCCGTAAAAGGAACAAGCTCAGCACTCAATGTAATTGTTTGAGATAGATCTGTGCGGATAACTTTTGAAACTGCAACAGTTTTAGTTTTCCCATCTTCATCTTTTTCTTTTGATGGAATTTTTAGTATGACTACCCCAATAATAAAAATAGCTATTAGAAAAATGAAAAAAAGAATGGGACGTTTTTTGTTAATCGTTTGTTTATTTGGCATCAAGTTATTATTTTTATTAATTTTCCCTATTGTTTTTTATGATCATATAAACAGGCTCTAATGTCTAGATAAAAAAGAGGGAATGCCTCAGCTCGTAACATAAAATGAAAATTTTGTTTTTATGATCTACCAACTTCAAAAGACATTCTGCGCATTCCATCACCTTAAATTTTAATCAATTTTTAATCAACTAGTGTTTTAATAATTTCCTAGATGAACACACGGCTGACGGGGAAGTTCATGCCGTTTCACATCCTGTTAAACAAAGCTCAGAAACCAAACTTAAAATTCTTTATGATAAATGGAGGAGCTTAATGACCAGTGAAGCACTCACCTATGAATCGGTAAGCGTCCCGCCGGCAGAAAACTACATAAAACGGGTGATTCTTTCATGTATGATTGGGAATGCTCTTGAGTGGTATGATTTTGTGCTCTATGGGTATTTCGCGACCACCATAGGCTCTCTTTTCTTTCCGCAATTTAGTACAATTGCTTCACTTATGGCTACCTTTGGTATTTTCGCAGCTGGTTTTATTATGCGCCCTTTGGGAGGGGCTATTTTTGGCCATATAGGGGATAAAATGGGTCGGAAAAAGGCCCTTCTTTGGTCGATTTACCTGATGGCTATTCCTACGACTCTCATTGGCTTATTGCCTATCTACGAGCAAATTGGGTGGCTGGCTCCTCTTTTGTTAACCCTCATTCGTTTAGCTCAAGGGCTTTCCATGGGTGGTGCGTTCACCGGCTCGATGATTTTTGTGGTCGAAACAGCAGAGCAGAAAAACCGAGGGCTCTATGGAAGTTGGGTTGTCTTTAGCCTTCTCATTGGAATTTTAGTAGGTTCAGCTATAGCAACTGCCACCTGCTACTTTTTATCTAAACAGCAACTGATGGATTGGGGATGGCGAATCCCCTTTCTCTTAAGTGTGGTGGGGGGACTCATAGGATCCATGATGCGTCGTGTCATACATGAACCCGAACAATTCGCTCAAGCCAAAAAACATCACAAGGAGAACGCCTCACCCCTCGAAGAACTTTTCAAACATCACCTTAAAACGATTGCTTATGTGGTAACGATTGAGCTTACCCTTTCGATTGGTTTTTATCTCATCGTGACCTTTATCAATAACTTTCTGACAGCCTTTCTGAAAATTGACATGGTCACGAGTCTTATAATGACAACCATTAGTATGATAGTAATGGGGTTTTCTATCCTTTGCTTTGGTTGGATTTCAGATAAGATCGGCCGGAAGCCCATTTTAATTTCAAGTGCCCTTGCTTTTACGTTTTTCGCATACCCTCTTTTCATTGCCCTTGAAGGAGGATTTACAAGTGCGCTTCTCGCTCAGGTTGCTCTTTCGTTTATTATGGGTGCTTTCTTCGCCCCCATACCCGCAACCTTAGTAGAATTGTTTCCTTTAACAGTACGGTATTCAGGTCTTTCCATATCTCATAGTATCAGTATGGCTGTTTTTGGGGGTACGGCTCCTTTTATAGCAACAGGTCTTATTCATCTCACAAACAATAATGCAGCTCCTGCCTTATATTTAGGGGTGGCATCCCTCATCTCGGCTATTGCTCTTTTCTTTATGAAAGATCGTTATAAGGAAAAGGTGGTATAAAATTGTTTGTTTTCCAAGAATCAGATGTCCTTGAGCTTACAAATATTTAGATTCATATTCATAAAAAACATTTGTCACGGATGAAGAAATCGGCTCTTGTGTGGTTCCCTTAACCTCGACTAACTCACTCCGAAAGTATCCTCTGGGTATACCCAAAGAAATTTGAACTTTAAAAATTCTTTCTAAGTTATTGACTTTACTGGTACCGAATGTCGGAATCGAACAACGACCTACTGATTACGAAGGAAAGGGTCAAGTGGGGAAATACTCAATACCATGGGACACTCATGGGACATTTGAGGACAAAAAACAGCAACTAATCCACACTGCCCACAGCAAAGAAAATACCTCAACCCCTTGATTAAACTGTTATAATTTGTTAACGTTTGCTATCAGTTAAACATTTTAAGCGTTTGCTAAACCGTTATACGTGGAAACGCGTATCGTGGGTTCGAATCCCATCCCCTCCGCCATTTTTATGGAATTTTGATAAGAATTTTCCTCCTTAAAACGGCTTCATGGGTCACTTACGAGACACTAGAGAATAATAAAAGACATATGACGAGCGTCATTGAAGGTTCTTTGCTCATTCCTAAATCGCAGAGCTTTTTCGCCCAAATTTCTGCAAGCTGTCCCGCATCTATTCCATACCACTATAAAAATTGAATTTTTTGGCATCTCTTCCCTGCAAAACATGAAAATATTTAGCGGTTTAAGGCTATGTTGCCATTATTTATGTTTCGCAATAGATCTCCTCTCATCTGTCCTGTCACTCCGTATTGTTCATTTCTTGTTGCAAATTTTGTTTATCATAATTACATGAATAAAAGTTGACAATGTTATTATTTAATGGTGGCTATTATGTATTTAAGATCAATAAATCATTTTTCTCTATCTTTAGCTTCTGCCCCATTTCTTCAGTACACTGCAAGTAATTCACAAACAAATATTCAGCCCCAAAATGCCAAAAGAATTCTTTCTCTGCAGACTGAATTTGATAAAAATAATCAGACAGAGAGAGAAACTTTTCGTCCCACTATGACGCAAAGGGCAGTTTTCCTTCCAAATCCCATCACGAAACCTAATCGACCTGCTCCTAAACGTGTGGCTACACAATTGTCAGTTGTTGCCACAAGACCTTTACCTACACCACCTATAATTGTTAATAGCCCAACGAAAGTTTCTGCTACGCGATCGACCGTAAGCCCTGTCAGGCCGATTTTAACTCCCGTACAGACGCGTATTGCTAAAGTTACGGGAATGGATCGCCTGTATTCCCAGGGTTCTGTTGGCCAAGGGCAAAAGGTTGCTGTCATTGAGTTTTCTGGAACATGGGACAAGATGCATAACTTCGTCCGTGGGTCTGAAGGTGTATTGCCAACTGAAATTAGGCAGAGTTATGCAAAACGGTTTCTTCCTCCCCTCCCTCTTCCCGGTGGAGTGGATCCAAACAAACACTTTGAAGGATGTCTTGATGCCTCTTACCACGGGTCATGCATGGCTTCAACCATACTTGATTTCTCCCCCCAGGCGCATGTACTCCCTATAAGTACTTATAGAGACGAAGAGACAGGTCATTTCTACTCTAGTGATGCTGCGCTTATGGACCTTTCCAAAAGAGCAGATATCAAAGTTATTAATATCGCAAGTGGATTTTTTGATTATAGGGTAGAAGAATATATCGAAGGAGGCATACTTAAGCATATCTACTCCTTTTCTGAAGAATCTGTTAGTGGGATTAAAGCGGCAGCAGCTGCTGGAAAAATCATCGTAATGGCTGCAGGTAACGAAGGAGAACCAATCCCATCCCTTCCTTCATCATCAGGAGCTGGTCCTGAAATCGCCAATTTTGCTTTTAGAATTCGTGGGCTGTTTAGTAAACTCGATAAACAAACAATGAAATCTATTATACTTGCAGGAAATATTAATTTTTATTCTGACAGATGGATGAAAGATCTCGATTCTAATTACCCAGGAGATTCGAAAGATCTAAGGCAAAGATTCCTCTTCGCGCCTGGAAAATTTGATTATTCTTTTGAGGCTGGAAAATTCGCAAATGGAACATCTAATTCTGCGGCCTATATTTCAGCAACTTTAGCAAATCTCTTATCAAAATCTGAAGATATAACCCCCAGAATGGCCGTTAAAGCGCTAATGAAAACGGCAGAAAAGCCTGACTCTGAGCCAGAGTATGGGGGAGGGCTTATACGAGCAGATAAGGCTGCGGAATTCCTAGATAGGTTTCTCTAATTCAAATTTGATAGGGAACCTGTCTTTGCTCCGCTCGAAAAGACGCACATACACCCGTATTCGCGAGGCTCAGTAAGGAGTCGCAGTAAAGAAGGCTGTCAGGTCCATGTCTTCTTACCCAAGAGAGAAGGCTCATACAGTTCGCAAAACTATATTATATTAGGATGTCATTTCTGGTTGATTACTTGTTTTAGCTGTTTCGATCAAAGTATTAGTTATACCTGACAAATTCTTAAACTTATTTTTTTTCAACATTGCCGAAAACTCTGGTGGAGGAACAGCTTTACTAAAAAGAAAGCCCTGACACATATTGCAGGAACTGTTGCGTAAGAAAGAAAACTGATCTCTTGTTTCAACGCCTTCAGCAACAACTTTTATATTTAGTTGCTGTGCCATCGCAAGGATTGCCCGAACAATAGCTGCATCATCAGCATCCTGTGGAAGTCCAGAAATAAATGATATATCGATCTTAAGCTTATCCACTGGAAAGCGCTTGAGGTAACTTAAACTTGAATACCCAGTTCCAAAATCATCAATAACCAAGCCCACCCCAAGTCTTTTTAGCTCTAACAAATAATTAAGAAAAATTTGAGAGTTTTCCATAATAACACTTTCTGTCAATTCTAAATCTAAGTATTTTGCGTCCATCTTTGTTTCTTTAAGAATATTAATGACAAGCTCTATAATATTTCTTTGTTTAAACTGTTGTCCTGATAAGTTTATTGCTATTGTAATGGGTCGCAGTTCTTCTTGCTGCCAACTCATGTTTTGCAAGCAAGCATTACGTAAAACCCACTCTCCGATAGGGAGAATCAGCCCTGTTTCTTCCGCAATTGGTATAAATTCTTGGGGAGAAATTAATCCTTTCTTTGGATGATACCAGCGAAGCAATGCTTCAGCCCCAACGATAGAAGCACTTTGAATATCAATTATAGGCTGATAATGTAACTTAAGCTGGTTAGTCTCTAGTGCCTCATGTAAATCATTTATCAATTCTAACTTATGTTGTGTATTTCTATTCATCTCTAAAGAATAGAACTTATAATTGTTTCGTCCTGAAAATTTTGCATTATACATTGCACTATCTGCATTTTTCAAAAGGGCGGCAACCGTTGTACCATCCCTAGGCAGGATCGTAATTCCAACGCTACTTGTGATACTCACTGTATGTTTATCTATAACAAATGGCGCTTCTATTGCTTCAAGACATTTACGAACGATTGGTACAATTTCTGCTTCTTGATAAAGTGAGGTTAACAAAATGACAAATTCGTCTCCTCCCCATCTCGCAACCGTATCTTGTTCTCTAACGCACCGTTCTAGCCTTCTGGCGACAGACTGCAGAAGAATATCTCCAAAATCATGGCCGAGACTATCATTAATAAGTTTAAAGTCATCAAGATCAAAAAATAATACAGCCGCAATTTTATTTGAGCGTTTCGAATATCGAAGTTCTTGTTGAATACGGTCGTGAAGAATTATTCGATTAGGAAGCGAGGTAAGGGCATCATGGGTTGCCTGTTGTATAAGTTGTTCTTCCATAGCTTTCTGTTGTGTAATATCTCGAAAGCTGAACACTCGTCCGATGATCTCATTGTCCCGCATCTGCGGCATAGTATAGCGTTCAAAAATTCTGCCATCGTTGAATTCTATCTCATCTTTAATTTCTTTTCCGGGTTCCGCATTGTAAAGGCGTTCGAGACCTGCAATAAATTTGGCAGGATCTTTTAATTGTCTCATGACATATTGTGCTGCCTCTTCGTCGTTTCCTGGTCGTAAAACTTTAGAGGGCACTTTCCACATCTTAGCGGCTCTTTCGTTATGGCCTACAACCCTTCTATTTCTATCTACAACCAAAATTCCATCCGCGGTCGCTTCTAGTGTTGCACGGCTGAGTGCTAAAGCTTCTTCTAATCTGTTACCTTTTTCTATACTTTCTCTTTCAACTTCTTTCCGGCGATGGATTTCTTTTTTTAAAGTGACACTATTTTTATACAAAAATACTATAAGAAAAAGTGTTATAGCAAAAATTAATATTCTAATATAAAGATGAAATATGGGCTGGGAAGATGAAAGGAAACTGTTTACATAAAAAAAATGGTGTCTTACATCAAATGGAATATAAGCAAATAAAATCATCAAAGCCACACAGACAGCGATAGTGCAAATTAATATGATCGAAAATGTATTTAATTTTTTCATAAAAATATTAGTTTTCTGTCATCTATAAAAAGTAATATCAGAAATAAGTTATTAAAGTATTAAAATTCTTTTTTAAAAAACGAAAGAAAAGTATAGCCTTCTGGGAAGTATCTAATATTTTATATTAAACCCTAAGTTTAACATTAATGCTCGTGCTTTTACACTTAATCCTTTAGCAGCAGGCCCTGCAGGTCCATTTCCGTTATCTGTAATTGTCTTATTAAATTGAATTGTGCCCCCCAGGTCAAAACTAAACGTTGGCGTAAAGTTATAAGTAAAGCCTGTTGAGATGAGATGTTCATTTAAAGCAATAACTTCGTCTAACGCATTAAATAAAACGTATTTACTTCGAATAGGCGTTCTGGCGTGATTATAACCTAGACGTACTTGCAAGTCTGAGATTATTTTATGCTGAACACCAAATTTGAAGACGAGAACGTTTCGCCATCCTTGACCTACGGGTGGTTTTTTCCCCGTAAAGGGAGATTCTTTCCAAAATAAACCCTCTAGATCAAAAAGAACGTCCGTATCTTCAAGCACATGCAAAGCGATTCCTCCTGTGACAATTGCCGGTAATTGAGGAGGACGCTTTATAACGTCGTTATATTTTTTTAGCTTCTGGAAATAGGTAGGAGAGGATGCAGCAGCCCCTAAGGATAGAAACTGGCTTAGATTCCATTGGCCACCCACTCTGGCTCCAATACCCCAAGCATGGTCTGTTCTATTGCTGCCTTTCGTGACAGCCCCGCTTGGAAATAGGGTCAAATTGTTTTTCATTTGGAGATAACCAGCAATAAGACTTACACCATAGGCTTGATCACAACTGGGCTTATAGGTAAGTATCTGAGAAGAAAGAGCTGCCATAGTCTCAAGCTTTCGAGGGGCAGAAAGAGCAGGCGATATAAAAGATTCTTTGTATCTTGCATTGGTTCCTCCCCCTGCCGTCGAAATGCCAACGGACCATTCGGGATTGAGGACGTAATTAAAACCTAAATATCCTCCACCGTAGGTTTTGATTCTATTCGTGATAGGACCTGTTTGGGCAGGCAGAGGTGTTCCGTTTGTGAGTTGGGTACGAGATGAATCAATTTTTTCCCTTTGAAAGACAATAATAGGATCAAGGCCCGCTTGGTTTCCCACATTGGCCATGAGAGCGGGGTTAACATTTCCGCTGAGTGAATCTAAGGGAATTGCAACTCCTGCACCACCCATCTGGCACATTTTAGATCCGAAGCAATAGGGGAGCGCTCCATTTGCCATAAGTGGATGAGAAAATACGCTCTCACTTAGAATGGTTAAAGTACTAATAAGCAAAAAATGAGAAAAGTTTGATGTGTTATTTTTTTTATTATTCAAGGAGCCTCTCCTTTTGCTTTTCTAAATGCAATATACTGTCTGTGCGATTGTCAATTAATCACACGAACATCCTAGTATTACGTTTCCTAAAAAAAATACAATAAATAGAAAAAATGATTCTATTCTCTGGATTGCTTCGACTTCTACGGAGCCTCGCAATGACGGTTCCTCTAGCCGTCACTGCGAGGAGAAAAGCCCTGAAGCAATTGAAGGATAAAAGCTTAAATTATGGTAATTTCATTTAAAAAACTCTTTCTTTCAGCCCCCCCTTTAACGACGCAGCAATCTGAAACAAAACCGATGACCATTTTTATTTTTTGGCTACTCAGTCGAAAAGATAAGGAGCCTATTTTTTCAAAAATCATTTCAGGCGCTATAAGAATGCCCTCTATTACTTTGATTCTAATGCGCATGACAGCTCCATATCATAACGGCACCTTACTGATTCAAAGTGTTGTTTGAGGGCAATACTCATAGTAAATAACCTCTCCAGTTTATAAATAGGATTTTATAACTTATATTGTTTTAGTCCTATTTCTTAACTTTAGTTTCTTTCCCCGCTATCCATATTCCTACAGAAAACACTCCGGCGTGACGAGCGGCAACAAGAGCCTTTTCACCCTCTTGGAACGTTTCCGCATCTGGCCCATCATAAATTAACCATTCAGGTGTTTCTTCATCTTGAAAAGCCCAGCACTTAACGCCGTGATATAGATCACGAGCTATGAATACTTCAAGACCCGCATCTTCCATCATTTTTTTGTACCCCTCAACTGTTGCATGCCATGGAATGGAATAAAACCTGTTTACTGGTTCCATAAATTTTAGGATTTGATTTTCAGTCTGATACTCTCCAAACGGTCTTTGCACCCAATCGTGACCGCCTATACGCCCATTGGGTTTAAGAATACGAGCAAATTCAGTAAACGCTCTTGCTTTATCAGGCAAATGACAAACAGAGTCATAAAATGTAATGGCGTCGAATGTATTATCGGGAAAAGGAAGGTTTTTGTAGCCTGTGTCCTCTAGAGTCATAAATGATACTTTGTCTGCGAGGCCAGCTTGTTTAGCTTTTTCACGTGCTACTTGGTTAAGCCTTTCATTATTTGTGACCCCTGTGAAAGAAGCACCTGAGGTTTTAGCCATATACAAAGTAGCACCACCTATACCAGAGCCAAAGTCCAGAACTTTCTTGGTCGAATCAAGCCCTGCAAGAGCTGCTATCCTTTCTTCAAGAATTTCACAAGCTCGAACACGTGGTATTCCAGCTGCAATTGCGTCAGGATCACCATGATGCCAATGATCACCCAGTATTTGCAAGTAACAAGGAAGTGCATTATCGTAGTATTGTTGAACTTTATGTTCATGAGAAATTGCTTGAGCTGTATTGTTCATATGTGTCTCCTGTTATTATGTTTATTATCACACTACCAATTAGATTTGATAAGCTTTTGAAATTAAGGAAAACATTGCAGACTTTGATACTACTTTTTGCAAAAGAGAGATAAAAAACTGGCCTCACTCTCACCTATTATTAAAAAAGAAGTAAAGCATTTTCCTCTCTACTCATCAAGACAAAAAAAGCATAACACTTTTATAAAAATGCCACTCCTTTTTACTGGCCCTATCGTCAACTTTTAGATAGGGGCCGTCGTCAAATGACTAGGTCCCTTTTGTGATGTTACCATACAGGTGGCCAGGCAAAATAAACTAACTAACATCAAAAAATACCCTGGGATCATGGTATCGGAATATATCCCAAGCAGTGATATTAATATTAATGGAGCGCCTCCACCAAATAATGCACCCCCTATGCTAAAGCTTACGCCAACCCCTCTCGATCTTAGCTGAGGAGGAAAAAGGGATAGTAGATAGGTATGTTGCAAGGCAGAAAGAGCAGCGTACATAAATGCAAAAATAAGCTCCGCTGTTAGAATAAGAATCCAGCAACGGCTTGTGATTAGAATAAAAACAAGATATGTCATTGGTATTACTAATAAAACAACAGCCCTAAATAGAAAATGTGTATCCACATAATCTGCAAGATAACCAATGAGAGGGGCAAAGAAAAGATAGGCGGCAAAAGCATACATACATATTTGAGTACTCTCAGACTGCTCCAAGCCAATAAATAGATGTAAATAAGTTCCCATGAAAGCAACCATAACATAGGCAAAAGCCCCATCAATAGCGCCAATAGAAAATGCGGTTAATGAGGAAGCTTTATATTCAAGGAGAAATTTCCATGGAATTGGCTTAGGACTCTCTAGGGAAAAAAATTCTTTTATATTTCTGCGTAAGAGAACCCCCATAAAACTAATAAGTGCGCCAATCAAGAAAGGAAGACGCCATAGGTCTAAACCCTCTATAGAGTAGTAGGAAAACTGCTTCATAGAAATTGCAAAGAGAGCCCCCATTCCTGCCCCAAAGGCCACCAAAGATCCAGCAAGAGCTGGCCGATTTTCAAAGCTCTCGATAGCAAAAATTCCAGCATTATTATACTCACCACCTGCACAAACACCTTGCAGGAGACGACAGAAAACAATCATGACCGGGGCTAGCATTCCAACAGATTCGTAGGTGGGTAGCATTCCAATAGTAAAAAGCGTCAATCCCATCAAACTAATTGATAAATAGAGAGCCCATTGCCTACCATATTTATCGCCTATGTAGCCGAATAGTGCAGCACCCAACGGACGCATTAAGAAACTAGACGCAAATATGGCGTAAACCCAGAGAAGAGAAAGGGTAGGGGCTTGCAGGGGAAAAAAATTAGCGGCTATAACATCGCCGAATATCACAAATATAGTAAATCCATAAAACTCAAGTATTGTGCCAATAATACTTGCTAAAACGAGAGATACAGAATGATGAACATTAGTTGTTCTGTCTTGCATGATATGATGACTTCTTAATATCTAGTTCTGATTGCAGTTCCTTCCTGAGTCGATATTTTATGACTTTACCCATCCCGTTTAAAGGTAAGCTGTTGCGAGCTTCAATATCGATAGGGAGTGATCCAAATTGCTTTTTAATCGTAGTTTGAACCTGTTGCATTAAAGCGCTAGGATTTATCGCTGTCTCTTGGTCTACCATAAGGAAAGCATAAACTCTTTCGCCTAATATTTGAGCGGGCGCGCTAATGACTGCTGCCTTTTTTATTAAAGGATTTTCTTGGAGTGTCGTTTCAATTGCAAGCAGTGAAATATAACTATTTTCCCACAGAATAAAGTCACTTTGGCGGCCTAGAATCCAAATATAGTTGTCTTCATCTTTATATGCCCTGTCGCCTGTATTAAACCAACCATCGTCTATAAACGCCTTTTTATTTAATTCCGTACTTTTATAACGACCCACATTTGGGCCTTTTATGTATAACATGCCTGGCTCCCGTGGGAGACATTCTTGGAAGTTTCCCCCAAGTTTATCTGTTTTTAAGATTTTCATTTGAAGATAAGGTAAATGAAGTCCTGCTGCCCCAAAAGCTCTGCTCTGTGGGGTTGGCGATGGATTAATGCATCCCACGATTGCTTCTGTCTGTCCCCATAAAGTTGATATCCTCACCCCCGTAATCCTATAAAATGCTTCTGAATCTTCTTTACTGATTGAGACGTTACCGGATAATGCAGATTGTAAACTACTAATATTCTCTCCCTTTAATGGTACTTGTAGGAGTGCCTTATAAATAGGAGGTACAGCAGCCATTGATGTTCCCTTATATCGCTCCACAATTTTCCAGAAATTAGGAATTACAGAAGGATCTGCCCAACCTTGTGGACTCATAACAACAATGCTTGCTCCATAAAGAAAGGCTGAAAGGGCTTCAGCGATTGGAGCACTCACATGAAACAATGGAAAGCCTGATAAAATAACCGCATTGTTCCTCTGGTACTGAGCAAAAATTCCTGTAGCCCATGCTGCATGCAAACTGCCCCAATGAGTGTGCTGCACAAGCTTTGGGTGTCCGACAGTGCCACTCGTATGAAAATATGCACAGACTGCTTCAGGGGAAATATCTTTTTCCTCAAACAAGCGAGACATTGGCTGTGTCGCCAGCAGTCGGTAAAAGCTCTCAATATTCTGCTGGAGGTCACTGTAGTCATCTAGTACTAAGATTTTTTTTAATCCAGGATAAAGCTTGGCTGCATTTAAAATACTTTCCCATAGTTGTGGGTTTGTATGAGGTCCTGTTGTAATTAAGATTTCACTTTCTGCCATCTGCAAGAGTTCAGCAATCTGTTCAGGAGGCAGGTTGGGGCTGATCGGATTTGCAATGCCAACGGCTTGCGAAGCAAAGAACAAAAAATAGTTTTCTGGAATATTAGGCAAAATATAGGAGACAGCTTTGTTCGCCGTAACGCCACATTTTATCAAGAGATTTGCAATTTGATTGACGTTGTTAAAGAGCTGCTGGTAAGTAAATTCGCGTGGTTCATCTAGGGGATTATCATGAGGTAAAAAGATAAGAGCTTTACGTTCTGGCCACTGTGCAGTCGATGCCTTCAGAACATCATAAGCAGTACGCTCAACTATATGGTTTTCTAAGGGAATCTCTTCTAGATTCTCTGTATCCCTTATATTGTTAATACACTGTTGGTGTTCTTTCATTATATCTCTTGCTCTTTACCAACTTCGATAGAAATTCCATGGCAACCGTCAGGCCCTCCTACAAAACCAGCCTCACAATAAGGTGGAATCACAATGCAATCGCCCTCAAAAAATTCTCTTTTATCTTCAACAAGCAAACGGCCCGATCCTTTGAAGACTATTAAAATTGTTGTTGTATCATGGGTATGTGGTGGAATTTCTTCGCCTTCGCCTAAGCTTGCCCACGCTAGTGAGAAATCGGATGGAGGTTGAAGAATATTCCTCAACTCCTCATTGGCATGAAAGATGCGTAATTCACCTGAGGGATCTATCTTTCCATCTCTTTCAATCACAAGGGGTGGAATTTCTTGACGTGAGACAATACAGACCTTTTTTCTGGGGTCGGGTATAATTTTTTGTTGTACATTCATGATCGTTAGCATTTCTCATCTTCAAGAAATTTAACTCGTGCATTTTCGGGATCAGTATAGATTCCTTCTTCAAATTGGATCGACAAGCCATAAGAATCCTCTTCTCCTCCATCAAAGCCGTGGCTACAATTAGGGGGGGTAATGACGATATCGCCTTCTTTAAGAGGCAGATTTTTTTGTCCGGTAAGCCGCCCACTTCCTTTAACAAGAATAAGCATACCTTGCATAGGATGTTCGTGAGGCAATAAACTTTCGCCAGGTTTAAGTTGAACCCAACTAAATGAAATCAGTTTAG
>DATKTE010000133.1:0-2762 GCA_035531295.1 Alphaproteobacteria bacterium | reverse complement strand
TTAGTAGATGCTTCTGTTAGATGGGCGAAAGAACAAAAGGCGACGAAATTATTCGTTTCCGCTTACTGGAATAGCAAGAGGGCAATCAATTTCTATAAGAAGAATGGTTTTTATGAGATAGGAATTGAATTAGATAGAAAGATTTAACTTTCAATAGTCGCCTGCTGTTTTAGTGACCCCACACGGATTCGAACCGTGGTTCACAGGCTGAAAACCTGCTGTCCTAGGCCACTAGACGATGGGGCCTTATCATTGAAGGAAACCTATGGTTTTCTTCAAAAAACTTTTCAAAGTTGTAATTTATTTTGAGCAAAGCGAAAAACAAGCTTTGCTTATAATTCTTTTCTACTACCTCTTTATTTCTTACCGATGATTAAAGGATAAAATCGGGTGAGGCGTGAAGGGATCGAACCTTCGACCAACTGCTTAAAAGGCAGATGCTCTACCACTGAGCTAACGCCCCTCACTCTTGGGAAAAACCTACGGTTTTTCCTCAAGCCTTTTCCCTAAGATGAGTTTTGGCGGATCATCATTCGGAGCTTTCCGTCAAAACAATCTATAACCTATTTAAATTACTTTTTACTTCTTGCCGAGTTTCTATGAAACTAAATTATCAATCCAGCCTTAAAATTTTACCATAAAATTGGCAGTGATACAACCACGGTCAAAGTCATCTTGTCATCTGCAATTCCCTCTATTTCTTGCCATTCTTGGCTTTGTTTCATAAAATTGTTTATCAATGAAGCAGAGGTTTCATATCAATATTGAAATAAAGGCCAAGTGTGCCAACTTTGATAAGATTAGAAAGGTTTTAAAAAGAAAAGGCGCATTATTCGTTGGCAAAGACCATCAGGTTGACACTTATTTTGTTGTTCATAAAGGAAGGCTTAAGCTCCGCGAAGGTAAAATTGAGAATTCCCTAATTTACTACGAAAGGCCAAACATGGCCGGGCCCAAGCAATCAAATGTCACTTTGTTTAAATCAGCTCCAGACTCTTTCTTAAAAGAAATTTTATTAAAAAGCTTAAAAGTTTTAGTTGTCGTTGACAAACAGAGGGAAATTTATTTCATTGGGAATGTTAAGTTTCACCTGGATACAGTTAAAAATTTAGGATCTTTTGTGGAAGTTGAGGCAATAGATGAGAGCGGCAAAATCGGTAAAGAGAAACTGAGGAAACAATGCGAAGAATATCTTCGCTTATTGAAAATTACCGATAATGACTTAATCTCTGAGTCATACAGCGATCTTCTAATGAGGAACCTCAGCCTTCGCACTCGTCGAGTGTGAAGGCTATAAAAAAATCCCGAAGAACGCAAAAGCATTTCTTCAGGATTTGGGGAAGTATATCATATCCTGTAGTGTTGTCAAGCAGCGTCTTTGCAAGGCGAGCCCTTGCAAGACATCCTTTTTCTCAAAGTGTGGATTTGGTAACAGGACAATGCGATTAAAAAGCTGATTTTGAGTTTTGGGGCACGGAGACAGTGTTTGTTTAGTCCGGAGCTATCCGTGGCAGTTCTTTTTCCTCCGTGCCCCACAGCGCGGCTAGTGTTTATAGAAGACCACGACTGTTGCGCCTTCCTCGATTTCGTCGATGGCTATCACGCGGTGTGAGAGTTTCAAACGAATTGAGATGACATTGAGATAGACATCCTTTTTAGGTTCGGGTTGAGTGAGGACTTCTTTTTCTTCTTCTTCGGGAGTGGGTGCTGCTTCGGGAACATTCTCCTTGGTAAACCAGCGATTTCCCACCCGAACTACTTTTCCCGCTCTGGCAGCTTTCGACATAATGCTGGGGGCCTTCCGTCGCTCCACATCGCCTTTTCCTTCAGTCATAAGGCGATAAAGCTCGCTCTTGTCGATTCCCTCCTTGCCAGCTTCACTGATGCCGCGATAGAGAATCTCGGTCAATTCATTGATGATTAACCTCGCTTGGGCTTCGTACTCAGCCATCAGCATCCTCCTAACTTGATTTAGTTGTCAAAGGCCGCTTAAGGCTAACGCGGGCGAGCAGATATTTGCAAGCATAAAACACTTAATTAAACAGGACAAAATTATATGATATCATTTGGTCAAAAGAGATTATCAAACTCCAAGAGATATATTCTATGCTAAATGAAGAAAATAAAAATGCATCCAGGTCAACCTTAGTTTATTTATCCCAAAACAAAAGAATTCTCTTAGCAGGAATATTCTTTTTTATCTCCCTATTGTCCTTTTTCTTTTTATTAGCCAGATTTAAAAAACCCCTTCAGATAAAACAAAGAGCACAAACATCGGGATCCATTTACTATGTTTCCAAGAGTGGTAACAATACTGATGGACTTTCTTGGAGAACAGCTTGGAACGAATTAGACCAGATTAACTGGAATTTAATTCGCCCTGGAGATACGGTTCTCCTTGACGGTGGCTCAACAAATATGGTTTACACCTCTACTTTAACAGTCAAGACCGATGGAGTCGTGAACGCTCCGATTACGATAAGGTTGGCAACTGAAGCGGGGAAAAACGGTCAAGCAAGAATTTTTGGCGGAAGAAGTATTCTGTTACCATATTGCCATCAAAAGGAATATTCGTATCAGACAGATGGGGTGAGAGCGCGAGGAATCAACATTGATAATCATAAATACATTATTATTGATGGAACCAAATTAAGAGGAGTAGTTATTTATGGACATAATTATAATGGCATTCAGCTAAATGTTTATTCTTCGAATATTACCTTACGCAACCTAGAGATATATGATAATGGGCTGGCAGTTTA
>DATKTE010000132.1:0-2402 GCA_035531295.1 Alphaproteobacteria bacterium | reverse complement strand
TTTATCTGGACAGCCTTTACAGAAGGATTTGGAGAAAAGTTTCCAGGGGGTATTGAAGCTTATCGCAAGCACATGGGTGGCTTAATGCCCTTAGGTCATATGGGGGAACCTAATGACATTGCTTACGCCATACTCTTCCTTGCATCAGATGAATCTAAATTTATGACGGGCAGTGAGGTCGTCATTGATGGTGGTTATACAGCGAGATAGACAATGAGATATATTGAAAACAAGACATTCGATGAGATCAAGATTGGAGACTCAGCTGAACTTGTGCGTACGCTGACAAAGAAGGACATTGAGGTTTTTGCAGTCATGTCCGGAGATGTTAATCCAGCTCATGTCGATAAAGAGTACGCAGAAAGTGATCTTTTTCACAGAATCGTCGTACAAGGTATTTGGGGCGGGGCGCTCATTTCAAATGTTTTAGGAACGGAGCTGCCAGGTCCAGGCGCAATATATCTTGGGCAAACCTTGACCTTTAAAAAGCCAATAAGTATAGGAGACAAAATAACCGTAAAAGTCACTGCTCAAGCGAAAAATTCTAAAAAAAAAGAAATAACTTTCTTGTGCTCAATAACAAATCAAAGGAGTGAAGAGGTTACAAGTGGAACTGCTGTTATTCTTGCCCCTACGGAAAAAATTCGACGCCCACGCATTGAACTCGGAGAAATCGTTCTTAGGAAGCCTGGGGAACTTTATGAGGACCTTCTAAAAATTCTCCACAAGGTTAAACCAGTCAAAACGGCAGTGGTACACCCTGTTGATGACGTTTCTTTATTAGGAGCCATCGAATCTGCCCAAGCCAAAATTATTATCCCCATATTAATTGGTCCAGAAGATAAAATCCGGTCTGTCGCGAAGGCTCTTAAACTCGACTTAAGCCCCTATAAAATCATTTCAACTCCCCATAGTACGGCTGCAGCAGAACTGGGCGTGTCTCTTTCCCGAAAGGGAGAAGTAGACGCCCTAATGAAAGGGGCTCTTCACACGGATGAGTTGATGCATGCCGTCGTCGATAAAGAGACAGGGATTAGTACTGAACGACGTATAAGTCATGTTTTTGTTATGGATATTCCAACCTATCCCCGATTGATGCTTGTTAGCGATGCGGCCATTAATATTGATCCAACCTTGGAAGAAAAGAAAGATATTACCCAGAATGCAATTGATCTTGCTCATGACATCGGAATCAAACTTCCCAAAGTTGCAATTATTTCAGCCGTAGAAACGGTCACCCCAAAAATTCAAAGCACGCTTGATGCTGCGGCCCTTTGCAAAATGGCTGATCGAAGACAAATTACGGGAGGTATTTTGGATGGTCCCCTTGCCTTTGACAATGTGGTTTCAAAAGAAGCGGCAAAGATTAAGGGAATTATTTCCCCCGTTGCAGGACAAGCAGATGTGGTCATTGTTCCCGATCTAGTATCAGGGAACATCCTTGTTAAACAATTAGAGTATTTAAGCAATGCACAAAGCGCGGGGGTTGTCTTAGGGGCTAAGGTACCTATCATTTTGACGAGCCGTTCGGATGCAGCCATTGCCCGTCTAGCCTCAAGCGCGCTTGCTGCTATCATGGTTTATCAGAAGCTTACGTCAAAGGGAAAAAAAACATGACGCAAGCAGCACTTACTCTTAATTCTGGGTCATCAAGTATAAAGTTTGGGCTTTATTCAATAGAGAAAGAACCTCTTCTTCTCTGTCAGGGAGAATACGAGGGATTTCCGGAAAGACTTCATTTTTCTGCTCATGATGTTCACGAAAGTTTAGGAGATGAAATCATTCATGACAAGGCTAACTTTGAGGTAGCGCTTCGTCATTTGATCGACTGGATAAAGGAAACTTACCCTAAAATTCATCTATCAGCCGCAGGTCATCGTATCGTTCATGGGGGGGCGCGCTATTCACATTCTGTTCGAATCGATCAAAATGTTCTCAAATATCTAAAGACCTTAATTCCTTTTGTTCCTTTTCATCAGCCTCATAATTTAGCTGGATTTCTAACACTTCAGAAGCTACATCCTACTCTTCCTCAAATCGGCGTTTTTGATACTTCCTTTCATCATACCCAACCCAAGTTAGCGACCCTTTTTGCTCTCCCTTATCATTTCTGGGCAGATGGTATAAGACGGTATGGTTTTCATGGTCTTTCCTATCGATATATATCAGGGACCTTACCCACATTAATTGGTGAAAAAGCAAAAGGTAAAACCGTTGTTGCACACCTCGGAAACGGAGCGAGTATGTGTGCTCTCAATGATTTAAAGAGCATTGCAACAACGATGGGACTGACAGCTCTTGATGGACTTCCCATGGGAACGAGGTGTGGAAGCATTGATCCCGGCGTTCTTCTTTATCTTGCTTCCGGAATGGGATACACCAACAAAGAGATGACAGATCTT
>DATKTE010000131.1:0-3428 GCA_035531295.1 Alphaproteobacteria bacterium | reverse complement strand
CATCGTTTTTAATCGTATTCTTTACAGTACTCGTGCAAGCTCCAAGCATAATAAAGGATAGGAGCAGCGTGCTAATCCATCGACCCATTTTACTCGACCGCCTTTCGGTTAACGGTCCCGTCTCCCCATAGGACCTATTTCAAGAGAATTGCAACCTTAATGATGCCAGCAAGCATTGCAAGCGTTCTCATCATTGCTGTCTTTGTCATTTTTGCAGATTGAATTTTTGCTATAAGATCTTCTTTTTCTTTTTTAGTTATAATTGATTCTGCCGTTGTAAGTTTACTTAGGTTAAAACCCAATATGAGTTCTTCATCGTCTGGAATTTGTTTTACAATTTCAAGCAGCTTCGCACGAACATCTTCTTTATCACTCATTTAATGCACCCTTAATTAAAGCAAGCGTGTCAATTAGTTTGGCTAAATTTGCTCCGTCCGTATTAAGATATTCTGCAATAGCCCTTGTAATCTCTATACCATAGCGCCCGAGCGGCTCAGTTCTTTTTGAAATTTCTATAAAAAGATTGGTAAGCTGTATCATTTCCTCATTGGTGGCTCCATGAGTTTTCATAAAGGATAGCCAAGCCTCATAGTATTGAACGTTGATCACCTGTAGATTTGATGCATTGGCTATTGCAATTTTATTAGCATAAAGAGCTGCTTCCTTAACCGAGTCTGGCGTAGTTGAAAACATGGCACAGCCAGGAACGAATAGCAAAAATATAATAAATACAATATCGTGAATAAATTCTTTCGTTTTCTTTGTCATGATTTTCTCCTTTGTTCTCCATATCGTCGCACCAGTTCCATAACCTTTTTTGATCCTAGCTTGTCCATTATGTCTATAACTTCTTTCCCCGTAAACTTTTGTTTCGGTGCCTTATGTCTTGCGCCGCCACACTTTGGACATGGACCCAAAATTTCATAGGTTAGCTTATCATAGCGTTGTCCGGTTCCGTTGCAGTAATAACATTTTGAGACATACTTGGGATCATGTTTTGTTAAAAGACCTTCGCGCCTCAAATATTCTTCTAATTCGTAAAGTTCGTAGGCTTCTTGGTCATACTTATCCCAGCGTCGATTTTGGTTACTCATAGCCGCCCTTCGATTCGTCTCATGTGTTCAGCAATTAATCGTAATGCTTCTTTAAGTTCGTTAATAGAAGCCCTAAGCGAAGCAAGTTTTAATTCTTCTATGCCGGTCAGGTCATTTTTTTCTTCCAATTCCTTAATTTGTGCCACTATATTTGTTAATCTTAATTGTAAGATTGTATATCTATGACGTTCTTCTTCGAGCAACTGTTTCCTTTTCCTGTGCTCGTTTAGCAATGTCTCAGCCTCCAAGTTCATCTTTTGCTCTGTCGCGGTATTTTTCAAATTCGTCATATGAAATTTTTTTCTTTTCAATGTTAAGAAACTTTGTAAAAGCCTTCTCAACAATTTCCTGTTTCATTTTTTTAATTAGTGCATCGTCAATAAAAGAACCCTCCAATTGATCAATAACCTTTGTAGGTGATAAAAGTGTAACAAACTCTACATTTTCAGCAATTAACTCCCTTAATCCATTTCCAAGCGCATACCAAGCACTACGCAATTCGTCTTCTGGTGAAAACTTGGGGCGACAAAGCTTTTTAAGAGTCATCGCCCTGTCATTTTCAAATAGCAGAAAGCCCTCATGGCTAAAGTAAAGCTGCGCCCGGCGGACCATTAGTCTGTTCGGTCCGGAAATAGCCCAGCACGCACGCCTTCTAACATTGCCCTGACAAGACGATGCTGTCTTAGAGTTAGTCCAGTACTTGATAGGTCAAGAGGTTTTCCAAGTTGGGCTTCAATGAAGTCGAGAGCGGCGCTTACAGCCAGCACTACCGTTGCCTCATTCTTTGGATCGTTAAGCATCTTTGCCAATGCCTGAGCACGTTCAAAGTTGCTCTTCGTAAGCAGGACCCCAAGTGCTGCATCAATATAGGCGGCAGTTGCTTCGTTCGTGCGCCGACAAAGTTCCTCCCCACCCATTTTGCCATATAGGAAGACCTTTTGTTCAAGGCTTGCAAAGCTGTCGTCGTCCATGTCTTCAATACCTTGAATCTGTTGAGTTAGAAATGCACAACTAATTGGCGAAGCAGCAAGAAGTGCAATGAGAATAAAAGATAGTGCTTTCATTTAATTTAATCCTTACTAATAAGAACCTTAACCTTAGCTACAATAGAATCCCACTCTTCACCGCTAATCTTATTATCTTCAATAGCGGCAAGAACCTCGTCAAGAACAGCCTTAAATTCAGCAGCCTTCTTTTTGACAATAAGCAGATAGGCTCCTGCAAATAAAGAGACAGCCGCCAGTACGATGGTGAGTAAACTTGCCCAATCCATGTTCGACCTTCCTTCCTTTTGACAAAAGTTTCCCTGATCACTACACAGAGTCAGGGCTAATCTTCGGCATACCTCGGAGTATTGTCTCCCTTAATGTTAACGCGAACGCCACCACCATTGTTGAATTGTTTATCAAGATCTGACCTATGTTTCTTAAAGTTGGCAGCCATTTTTTCTTTAACTTCTCTACTACCAATATCTGCTGAGAATTCGCATAAATTGTTAAATGCATTAGGATTTTCTCTAGCTAATCTCATTAATTCACGCCTAACTCCAGCATCACTTTGATTTAAATTAATATGATCAGTTACATTTACAGATACCGGGTCTGTTTCGTCTATCTTTTTTTGTTGAGTCTTCTTGTTCGCCTTCTTTTTACCACTTCCCTTGGGGCGCCCGGGCTTACGCTTTGGCGCTGGCTTAGGCGGTTCTTCAGATATGGGCGCTTCATTTTCTGGAACTGGCTGTGGGGCTGGGGGCTGTGTAGATGGGGGTTTTTCTGCTACTTGCTCTCCAGATTCCTGCAACTTATTAATTAAGGCTTCTGCGCATTCTTGACAAAAGTCAAATTCAGAGCCATTAATTTGTATTTGTGTTACATCGTCTACTTGTTGCTTACAGTAGTCACATATTAGGATTTGAGCCATCTTAATTATCCTTCATACTTTTGCAAAATCTTTCTAACAATTTCACTCCTTTGAA
Organism: Alphaproteobacteria bacterium; assembly: GCA_035531295.1. GTDB lineage: Bacteria > Pseudomonadota > Alphaproteobacteria > UBA9655 > UBA9655 > UBA9655. Next base: position 359 of record DATKTE010000131.1, on the reverse strand, counting down.
CGTCTACAAAATCATCCATTTCTACACAAGCTATCTCGTCAATATCATGTAGTCTATTCATAGCGTCGAGCATGTCCATATCGTTTGGATCTAAGGTAGATTGGCGACGGTCTCCAAGGATAACGACCTTACTATTTTTACCGATTCTTGTCAAAAATAGCTTCATTATATTTCCCTCGACATGAAGCAAACTTGCCTCATCAAGTACCAAAAATGAAGACGAAAAAGAACTTCCGCGCATATTAGATAATACGACAGTTTCGACAATTCCTTTTTCAAAATATTCATTAGCTGCCTGATAGCCCACTATAAACTCTAAATTGTGATAGAGACCGTTATAAAGTTCGCGAACCTTCTCA
>DATKTE010000130.1:0-2334 GCA_035531295.1 Alphaproteobacteria bacterium | reverse complement strand
AAAGTTTGTCGATAGCGCTTTCAAATATTGCCAGTGATTGGGAAATAAAATTTAACTTTAAGCCCCTATTAGTAGAAACCTATGTAGATCCAAGTCGATTTACAGGTGCAATGTATAAGGCTGCAAATTTCATCCTGATCGGACAGTCTTCAGGAAACTACCGACCAGACAGCATTTCTTTACCAAAGGAAAAGCAAGTTAAAAAAGATATTTATATTTTCCCTTTAGATCCAAACTATAAGCAGATTCTCTGCGGGAAACCAAAATCTTTACATAAAAAGCGTACTACTAACCATATTGATAATTGCTTAAAAAAATTTAAAAGTAACCATGAAGAGCTTGATCTGTGGGAAAAAATTCAATACGAGATTGCGCTAATCTGTAAGAGAATTGACACCAATGAACTGAAGCAATCGAGAAAAGTAAACGCTCTAACCATGATCCTTGCGATATACAGAATAGTTTTTGCAAACAACTTTCGTTCATATGATTCAGTTCTGTGCGATCTTATTGATAATGCTAATTCACATGGCATTAAACTTTCATTCAGACAAAAACTCCTGCCTACAACATTTTGTGAAGCCAGAAAGAGATTCAAGGCCGACACGTTCAAGCAGATCAATTCCAGAGTAATTGACATTTACGAGCAACACATCGACAAACGTAAAGATTACCTATGGAAAGGGCGAAGGGTTTTTGCCGTAGATGGAAGTAAAATTAACCTTCCAAGAGAAACTATGAATGAAGACAGAGGCAATTACAGGCTGCCCTGCAAACACGCATTCTACCCTCAAGGACTTCTTAGTTGTATTTATCGATTGAAAGTCAAAGTTACCTACGACGTTACTTTTACAAACACTATGGACGAACAGAGCGAAGCGATCACACACCTAAAAGCACTAAAGCCAGGTGATGTGGTGATTTACGATCGTGGCTACATAAGCTATGCGTTGCTATATTGGCATAACCTACTCAATATCGATGCTGTTTTCCGACTTAAAAAACAAAGCTTCAAACAAATCAATGAATTCATCAAAGGAACTAGAGACGATAACACGACACAGATTAGTCCATCTAAAAAGACCTTCTCCAACATTAAGAAAAAGCATCCTGAAATTGAAAAATTGGAGTCCTTCCCACTTAGGATGATGAAATACAGGATCGGCAAGGAAACTTATTATATTGGATCAACGATTATCGACAAAAATATTACTATCTCAGACTATTCCGAGGCTTACCACGCTCGTTGGGGGCATGAAGAACTTTATAAAACATTAAAAACTCACCTTGACGGAATTGAATTTCACGGGAAGCGTGAAGAATTCATAAAGCAAGAGTTATTTGCTGCACTTGGTATTTTAACTTTAAACAGAATTATGGCAAATTATGCTGAGGAAATATTAGATGATAACGAGACTTTCAGCAACTCATTCGAAAGAAAGAGGAAAGTTAACTTTAAAGGTCAACTGGACAATCTGCTGAGAATTGTCGAGCCCGTTATTGCAAGCGATAGCAAACGGTTAGAGTCTTTGCTAAAAAAGAACAAAGAGAGAGCAGTACGGGGATCATACAAATCTAGAAGTGGGCGAAAGTCGATCCGCAGGAGCCACCGAAAAATCAACAAATGGCAAAAAACGACCACAAAATAGTGTTTCTAAATAAGTCCACGCACCACCTATTATTTTTACTTACTGGTGTGTGGATTTTACATCTTCAAAAGGTGTAACTGCTTAATATAACTAAGTCGATATGAGGCATTATTTTGAATGACATTGGGGGAATCTTTGTCTTGTAATATTCATCAAGAAAAAGGTTAATGGCCACATCTGAGCGCCGGGGCTGATCGCATTTTATCTCAACAGCTTTATCAATGATCTGCTGGGAAAAAGCTCTGGGCTTGCCCCTATCACTTCTTCTTTTCCTGGCCAGGGACTCAAAACCTTCTTCTGTGTATTTTTTTAGTTTCCTCTTCAGTGTGCTAAGGGAAGGTTTCTTGCACACACCGTTGGGGAAAACACACTTCTTCTCGCTCAGTTCTTGGATAAACTCGTGCCTTTGATCCGATCCTATCTCATTAAAAAGAATCGGATGTAATAAAGAACACCAAAAAATTGCCCATCTCTCGTCTTTGGATTTCATTTTCATCCTCCATCGGTTACGTTGGAGGAATCTTACCTCAAATCCGGGTATGGGCTATTTCGTAACGTGGGAAAATTTTATCACCGAATAGATGCTGAAATATCTGGTTGGCCTGCAATAACTTCCACGCATTTTGAAGAAGAAGTTTTCTCTTCTGGGTATGATACTTACCTGAGAAGATGGGAAACAACTCTC
>DATKTE010000129.1:0-3552 GCA_035531295.1 Alphaproteobacteria bacterium | reverse complement strand
ATCATAAACTTCTTCAAATCTCATCTTTAGCACTCCTTCTTTTAATTCCGCTTTCTTCATAACTACCTCCTCTCGGAGATAGTCGCTCATCGGACAATTGAAGTGCTATTTAGTTCGGACATATCACGTGCTAGTGACAGTAATTTTTTTTCTCAGTGACAAATTCTAGTTGTTCTTATAGATTAAGCTTTATCGTTAATGAAAAAGCTCTTCTCAATGTAAATGATTTCATCATACCTTCAAAAATTTAAAAATGTGTGCCTAGAGGTCGTTTCCTCTTATTTTCGCACGCATTCCATCTTAATGTTATTTCAAGATATTTTTTTTGTGATCCTAAGTCTTCAAATCTCCTTATTTTTAAGGCTCGGAGAAGACATTTCTCAAATTTCAATTTCCGCTATTGTTTTTAATACAGTACTTTATGTCTTATTCGGAATTTCAGTTTTTTTAGGAAAACATATTTATAAAGTACTAGCCTACTACCCAGCTTTGGGAGAGCTGTTCACAATTTCTTTATCTGTGACATATATTACTTTCCTATATCTTCCCGTAATGTACATTTTACCGCCTGATCTTTCTCTGCCCCGTTCCACGCCTTTTATCAATTGGTTTGTGTTGATTGTTCTGTTATGGATTCCTCGGCTTTTTCACAGCCCTCCTCAAAACAAGCCACTGGAAGTTGACCCTGAAAATCTTAATCTCCCTTCGGTGAAGCAGCCAATGGTGCTTGAAGAGCTTTTAAATAGGCCACACGTTAGCTTTAATTTAAAAAGCTTACGCGCCATGATCAAGGGAAAGAGGGTTCTTGTGACGGGGGCTGGGGGAACTATTGGGAAAGAGTTAGTTCGACAAATCTCAAAGTTTGCTCCTTCTCACATTTGTCTTTTTGACCACAGCGAATACCTTTTGTATATGGCCGACCTAGAGATGGATGAAAGTCATCCAAAGCTTCCACGAGACAACATTTTAGGTGACGTGGCTTGCCGGGAACGTGTGCGTCACATTATTTCCACTTTTAAGCCAGAGCTCGTTTTTCATGCTGCAGCTTTAAAGCATATCCCTCTTGGGGAAGAAAATCCTTCTCAAGCTGTTCTTACTAATGTGATTGGGACAAGAAATGTAGCAGATGCTTGTCGGGATTTTAATGTAAAAGCAATGCTTCTTGTCTCAACAAATGAGGCCCTCAACCCCACCAATACAATAGGGGCTACGAAGCGTCTTGCTGAATGTTATTGCCAAGCTTTGGATATTCTTGGACGGAAAAAGCCTAATGGAACGAGGTATTCCAGTATTAGATTTGGTAATGTCTTGGGATCCTCAGGTTCAGTTATTCCTCTTTTTATGCGGCAAATTGAAAGGGGGGGACCTGTAACAATTACTCACCCAGACATTCAGCGCTATTTTTTAACCCTTGATGAAGCCGTAGAGCTTATCCTTGAGGCTATGACATTTGTCATGACCTCAGAGGTACCAGCTGGACGAGTTATTACATTAGATATGGGAGAGCCGATAAAAATAGCAGATTTAGCAAGACAAATGATAAGACGCGCTGGATTTGAGCCAGATGTGGAGATTGAAATCAAGTTTACGGGACTTAGGCCAGGTGAAAAACTCACCGAAGATATGTCTTTTGAAAATCTTTCCACAACGCACAATCCCAACATTCATATAGATGCACCTCGCACGATGGACCATGGCTTTTTGGCTAGAGCTTTACATGAACTTGATACGGTCGCCAAAGACCAGGATCGCGATTCTCTTGCTCGTCTGCTGCGTGCTCTTGTTCCAGAATATAAAAGATCTGAGCTTGAGGAAGAGTCCGACACAGAACTAGAATCCTAAAAGGAGCGCGCTTAGCCGCCTGACGAATTTATGAGTAGTACAAAACCTATATCCTCCCCCCAAACGCCTATGATGGTGCAGTACCTGGAGATTAAAGCCCGGTACATGGATTGTCTTCTATTCTACCGTATGGGGGATTTTTACGAGCTTTTCTTTGAAGATGCGATTGTCGCTTCCAAAGCCCTTGGTATTGCGCTCACAAAGCGAGGGAAAGGGAAAGATGGGACGGATATTCCCATGTGTGGCGTGCCAGCTCATGCGGGAGATCATTATCTTGCGCGCCTGATTCGTCAGGGTCACCGCGTTGCCATCTGTGAGCAAACAGAAGAGGCCTCTTCTCGCAAAACAAAAGGGCCCTTAACCCGGGATGTTGTTCGAGTGGTAACACCAGGAACCCTGACCGAAGAAGGCCTTCTCGAAGCGAGTCAAAACAACTTCTTAACAGCTCTCGTTCCCGGAAAAAGAGAAGAAATCGGTCTTGCTTCCATTGATATTTCAACTGGCGATTTTTTTGTGGAATCAACTTGTCTTTCCCATCTTGAAACGGTCCTCGCACGTCTCAAGCCAGGAGAGCTGCTTCTCCCTGATTTTTTTCTTAAGACGCCTGAACTTTATGAACTTTTCCAAGAACTTAAAAAACGACTCACGTCTCTCCCTGCAAGCCGTTTCGATGGCCAGAATGGACTTGAGCGTCTAAAGGACCTTTATGGTGTGACGAGTCTTGAGGCCTTTGGGGATTTTAAGCCTCAGGAGATTGCAGCTTGTGGGGCGTTAATGGATTATGTACGCCTGACTCAAAAGAAGGATATTCCGACCCTAAAGCCACCTCGGCGTCTTAAAGAGGGAGGACGGCTCGAGCTTGATGCAGCAACGAGAAGGAATTTAGAATTGCATGCATCCCTTTCAGGAGAAAAGAGAGGGAGCCTCTTAGAGGTCATTGACCAAACGACAACGTCCATGGGGGCGCGGCTCTTGTCACATCACCTGGCGGCTCCCTTAACAGATCTAAAAGCCCTCCAAAAGCGCCTTAATTGCGTCGATTTTCTTTTTGAAAACCCATCACGGGCTCAAGCTTTAAGGGCTGTTTTAACGTGTTGCCCTGACTTAGAGAGACCTCTCTCTCGCCTAACCTGGGGACGAGGAGGGCCCCGAGATTTAGCAGCTATTAACCGAGGACTCAAACTTCTCCCCGATCTTCAAAAGATCTTTATTGGGGAAAATGTTCCCGAAAGTCTAAGGTCGATTTTAAAGCGCTTGGGGCATTATGAGGAGGTTACAGATCGCCTTACGCGGGCCCTTAAGGATGAGCTTCCCCATTTGGCAAGAGATGGAAATTTTATCCATCCCGGGTATCACCCACCCTTAGATGAGCTCCTCGCTTTGAGGGATGATAGCAAGGGGGCCCTTGAAGCTCTGCAACAAAAATATATCGCAGAAACCGGTGTTACCTCTTTAAAAATTAAGCATAATAACATTGTGGGCTATCATATAGAGGTCACCAGCCTTCATAAAGATAAGCTCGGCCCTGCTTTCATTCACCGACAAACCATGGTGAATGCGATGCGGTTTAGTACATCTGAGCTTGCGGAACTCGAAAAGAAAATAATGGGGGCTTTGGAGCACGCTCTAGCCCTTGAGCTCCGTCTTTTTCAGGATCTTGTTGATGAAGTGGTAAGAAGAGCCTCAGATATTATTGAAACAGCCCATGCC
>DATKTE010000128.1:0-3880 GCA_035531295.1 Alphaproteobacteria bacterium | reverse complement strand
GTTGAAAAAACAGCCCGTATGCTGGCAAAAAGGTTCCCACTTCTTGAAAAAGCCGAACTCCTAGGCCCAACCCCAGCACCCCTTCCTTTTTTAAGGGGACATCACCGCTGGCGGCTTCTTGTGAAGACAACAAAGGATTTTCCTCCCCAACCGCTTCTTAAGGCTTGGCTTTCTAAGGTAAGTCTGCCCTCCTCTGTGAGGATTCAGATCGATATTGACCCCTACAGTTTTTTTTAAGTTGAGACTCGACTTGAGGTACGGTAAACCATTAAACCTCGGAGTACAACTCCGAGGTTTAATGATATATTGTCTGATGGGGAATGCAGCTTTAAAGCTATTTCACAGCAAGCACATCGACCTTTTCTATAACGGGAGAACTTGCAAGTAAATCAGGCGCTTTGGCCATAAGGGCTGCAGCGACTTTACCAGACAAATGGGCTTGACGTCCTTCTTCATCTGGAAACGCGTCGAATATACCAAATGTAGTAGATCCGAATCGAATGGCATACCATCTAAGAGTTGCGGGTTCATCCTCAACGATGGGCAGACCACCTTTTAGAAAATCCTCAAGTTCTTTTTCTTTGCCCGGCTTTGCTTCTAAGCGAACAAATAATCCAACTTTAACCATGACTAGTCCTTTCTGTTGCTAAACTTCTACTTTATTTTAAAATTAACAACCACCACACTTAAGTACAGAGTTACAATTATTAATGCCTGAGTGACATTTTTCTACATTATTAAGTGGTCTTGGCGAATAGTTCCAATAGTAATTATTATATCGGCATTTATCACAAGTCAAAGTGTTGCAGTCCGAAGATAGACTGCAATATTTGCATGAGTTTAGATAGGGACCTTTCGGTAAGGCGCAAGATGATTCTGGCTTAGTTTTCTCTAGAGTAGCGCTGGCTGAAGTGGTTAGGAAAGCTAGAATTAATGAAAGAACTGTTATCGTTTTTTTCATAAGCCGTGTCTCCTGTTATAATAAAAACAAGATTAGCATTTTGTGGTTAAAATCTAATTAAAATAAATTTATTATTTCTCTCGCGCTGTCCTTGTCATTAGCAATTCACTTCTGTTCCAATTGGATGATTTCCCAAATCTTTAAGACATCCTGTTGTCAGGCTAGGTGCAGTATGGTAAACCAATAGATTACTTACTAAATAAATGTATGAGGCATGGCCAGTGTCAGAAGTAGAGGCAAGACGCGATGAAATTGCACAACGCTATGGAAGCGTGCTTTTTGATCTTGCCCAAGAAAAGAAGGCTCTTTCAGCTGTTTTAAAAGAGGCCAATCTTTTGCTTCACACCATTCAACAAGATCCCCGTGCATGGTCTCGACTTGTGAATCCCACGTTTTCTCTTCACACGCAGTGGAACATTGTGCAGACTTTGGCGGCTTCGTTAAAGCTTGGAAGTTTAATGAAGCGATTCTTGATGGTTCTGTGTCAGAATCGTCGTCTCTCCCATTTAAGCTCAACGCTAGAAGAACTCTCCTTCCTGGCTCAATCAGCAGAAGGCATTGTGAAGGGGACACTAGAAACAGCATCTGAGCTCACCCAAAAGGAGCTGGATAAGCTTCAAAAATCTTTAAAAGTTCAACTTGGAAAAGAGATTTCCTTGACTCAAGTTATCAAGGAAAACCTTGTTGCAGGGGTTGTCTTGCGTATAGGATCGACAATGATTGATGCTTCTCTTGAAACACGGCTTAATAAACTTCGAACGGCAATGAAAGGGTAGGGCATGGAACTGCGGGTAGCCGAAATTTCATCAATACTAAAAAAGCAAATTTCCAACTTTGATGAAAATGCTGAAGTTGCAGAAGTAGGCCAAGTCATCTCGGTAGGTGACGGTATTGCGCGGGCTTGGGGGCTTGATAAAGTACAGGCTGGAGAGTTGGTTGAGTTTTCTTGCGGAATTGTTGGGATGGCCCTTAACCTTGAAAAAGACAACGTTGGTATCGTTATCTTTGGAGAAGATCGAGAAATTCGAGAGGGCGATACAGTCAAACGAACCGGTCGCATTGTAGAAGCACCCGTAGGCCGCGGCCTTTTAGGGCGTGTTGTAGATGCGTTAGGTAATCCCATTGACGGAAAAGGGCCTCTTAAAGATGTCACAATGTCCCGTGTTGAAGTCAAAGCCCCTGGTATTATTGCACGGCGCTCTGTTTATGAGCCCATGCAAACAGGTCTGAAAGCTATTGATTCACTTGTCCCCATTGGTCGGGGGCAACGAGAGCTTATTATTGGTGATCGGCAAACGGGAAAAACAGCCCTTGCGATTGATGCAATTTTAAATCAGAAGGAAGCCAATAGAGCATCCGAAGATTCCAAAAAACTTTATTGTGTTTATGTTGCCATTGGTCAAAAACGATCAACGGTAGCGCAGATCGTTAAAGCCCTAGAGGAGCGAGGTGCTATGGAGTACTCCATAGTTGTTGCCGCGACTGCCTCCGACGCTGCTCCCTTGCAATTTTTAGCTCCCTATACGGGATGTACAATGGGTGAGTATTTCCGAGACAACTCAAGTCACGCACTAATCGTTTATGATGATCTTTCAAAACATGCTGTGGCCTATCGTCAAATGTCGCTCCTTTTAAGGCGGCCTCCTGGACGAGAAGCTTATCCTGGGGATGTCTTTTATCTCCATTCACGTTTGCTGGAACGGGCAGCTAAGTTGAATGACGAGAATGGAGGTGGTTCTTTAACGGCTCTTCCCATTATTGAAACCCAGGCTGGTGACGTTTCGGCTTATATTCCGACCAACGTGATTTCAATTACGGATGGACAAATTTTCTTGGAAACTGACCTTTTCTATAAAGGCATCCGGCCTGCGATTAACGTGGGTCTTTCTGTTAGCCGTGTTGGATCTGCAGCTCAAATTAAAGCCATGAAGCAAGTTGCGGGTAGCATTAAGCTAGAGCTCGCTCAATACCGAGAGATTGCAGCCTTTGCGCAATTTGCATCCGATCTAGATGCGGCAACTCAAAGACTTCTGAACAGGGGTGTTCGTTTGACGGAGCTCATGAAGCAACCTCAGTATTCTCCAATGCCTGTTGAAGAACAGGTGGTGGCTATTTATGCAGGCGTAAAAGGCTATTTGGATGAATTGCCAGTCAATGACGTTAACCGTTTTGAGCAGGCGGCCTTGAAGGCAATACATGTTGAAGAACCGGGCATTTTAGAATCCATCCGCACAGAAAAAATGATTACGGAAAAAACAGAGGAAAAGCTTAATACTTTCTTTAAAAACTTTGTAAAAATCTTTGTCTAATGGCAACACTTAAGACACTGCGCGATCGCAGAAAATCAGTTCAATCGACACAAAAGATTACACTGGCTATGAAAATGGTGGCAGGCGCTAAGTTGCGACGGGCTCAAGAGCATGTAGAAGCAGGGCGCCCCTATGCTCGATTGATGCGACAAATGCTACAAGATTTGGCTGTCAGTGCTCAAGCTTTAGAATCACCCCAACCTCTTTTAACAGGAACAGGCAAAAAAGATACGCATTTGATCCTTGTAGCGACCTCTGATCGCGGTCTCTGTGGACCCTTTAATTCATCGATCGTGCGTTACACACGGCGGTTAATTCGTTCTTTCCAAGATGAAGGTCAGACCGTCAAGCTCCTTTGTGTGGGTCGTAAAGGAAGGGATATGCTCGTTCGAGAGTATGGTCAATTCATCATTGAGTCTTTTACAGATATCGGCTTTCCTCGGCTGCGTTTTCACGATGCCCAGCGTATTGCTGATAGTTTGTTACAAATGTATAGGGACGGACTATTTGATGTTTGTACAATCGTGTATAACCATTTTAAATCACCTATCTCTCAAGAAGTTACGGTGCAGCAAATTATACCTGTTAAAGTTCCGTCATTTGAAAAAAA
>DATKTE010000127.1:0-3184 GCA_035531295.1 Alphaproteobacteria bacterium | reverse complement strand
GCGGAGAATCTGCTTGTTGGCCGCCGGGTCACCGGGAGCACCGGTTACTTCAGACGGTGTGCCCCAGGTGAAATCTTCGGGCGCCCCATCGGGGGAATCACGCCAAGCTGTATCAGCAGTCCCAGCATGTCCGTAGTCCACCAGCCTTCCGCTAAATTGCCGTCCGCAAAACGCTAGATGGTCATCCCCGTCCATGTCGCCTCTATACCGGTCGCTGGGATACCCGCAAGCTCACCTTGATGTGTAGCGGTAATTATCCAGCGGTGGCCACCTTGTCCCCTTCGGCGATCAGGTCCTCACAGGCTGACCGAGAATAACTCCATTATACAATAAAAAACAAGAATTAAGAAGGCATTTTTGATATAATAGAATTTAAGTAAAGGAGGTTCGAAAATGCCTAAATTTAAGCCTTACCGGAAAAGTCAATTCATGTTATTCCCTAATTCGATCGATGATTATGTACCAGAAAATCATCTGTCAAGAATGATAAGTAATATCGTAGAACAACTAGATACCAGAAGTATTGAAGATAAGTATTCACAATTAGGACAGAACACCTATCATCCGAAGATACTGATAAAACTGCTCTTCTACGGGTATGCCATAGGAGAAAGAAGCGGGCGAAAGATCTCATCTAAATGTGAAACCGATACCGCCTATATCTATCTGGCTCAAATGTATAAACCTGATTTCAGGACCGTCAATGATTTCCGAAAAAATAACATTGAAGAACTATCAGGATACTTTATCAATATTGTCCGCATGTGTAAAGAATTAGGATTAATCTCGGTAGGGCAGATGAATATCGATGGCACCAAAATCAAAGCTCATGCCGCCAATCGCCGGACCAAGACCAAAGAGGCCTATCAAAAGTGGTTACACAGAATTGATGATAAGATAAAAAAGATACTAGAAGAAGCAGAAGCTACCGATGCCAGGGAAGACCAAATATACCAAGATAAACGAGGAGATGAACTTCCGGAAGAAATAAATACCCAAGAAAAGCTCAAGGTCAAGATTAAAAAGATAATGGAGAAGTTCAAAAACAAAAAAGAAAAGATCAATCTGACCGATCCGGATGCCAGATTCATGAAGGATGGCCGTTACCGTATCGATACCAGTTATAACTGTCAGGCCTCCCTAACCAAAGAACAGATCATGTTATCAAGTGAGGTCATTACTCAAGCCTCTGACCGCAAAGCCTTGGAATTAATGGTAGAAACTAGTGAGGCTAATTTAGCCCATCCCGTAGAAGAAGTGGCCGCTGATGCCGGATATTCCAGTTACGATAATTATGAGTATCTGGCTAAAAATAATAAGACCGGATACATCCCTGATCAAAACTTAAGGAAAGATTTAAAGGGAAAAGGATCCTATCATCGGGATCGTTTTTACTATGACAAAGAACAGGATATCTTTCTTTGTCCTTTAGGTAAAAAACTGAAGTTACACCATATCCGCAGGAAGGATTATGGTTACCGGAAATTTCAGACGAAAATATATCAGGGTAAAGATTGTCTTACTTGTAAAAAGAGATCATTATGTACCAAACAGAAATATCGTACCCTTAACCTGGAAGACCGGAGAGAATTACTTGTACAAATGCGAAACAGACTACAAACCGAAACGGGGCGTAAGAAGTACCTCCAGAGGCTCTGGACCACAGAGCCGGTATTTGGGGCATCTGAAATACAATCTGGGTTACCGGCATTTTTTCCTAAGGTCACTTAAGAAGGTAAAGGGTGAATTCAGATTGATGTGTATTGGTTGGAACTTAAAGAAAATGCATAAGATGATGGCCTTTGGTTAAGCTATTTCACATAAATAAGTAATTTTAATATCGTATAAGTAACCTATCTAGCTAACTTAACGGAATCTGATTTATATAAAGTTATATTTTTAAATTCTCGGTCAGCCTGTAAAGACCTAAACTTCACATCTTAAAAATAAAAAACGAAATAAAAGTGTGTCAAACAACCGTCCCCTGTCATAATTTTTTTGTATTCGTAAAAAAGCCATCACTTTCTTAACAATTATTTTGGTTTTACAATATTGAATGGTTTTTGCCCAAGTAATACTGCCTTAACGTTATTGGCCGCAACGCGTCTGCAGTCATCTAACGATTGCTTGCTGACATAGGCAGTATGGGGCGTGAAAAAGCAATTATCGAGTTTGAACAGTTCGTTCATTTCAGGAGTCCAATTTTCAATCTTCATTGGCTCTTCTTCGGGATCATCCAGAGCAGCTCCGGCTATCCATCTTTTTGAAAGAGCCTTGTATAGCGCCTTGTTATCCACGCATTTGCCTCTTGAAACACATACTAAATACGCACTATTCTTCATTTTTCGTAACATATCTTCATTCACTATATGATGTGTTTCGCTAGTGTAGGGTGTAAGGACGTTTAGGACATCGCATTGTGAAAAAATCTCATCGAGTTCTACTTTTTTAACGCCGCAAGTTTTCATAAAACTTTCGGAAACATACGGGTCATATGCGATAACATCAAACCCAAAAGCTAAAAGCTTTCTTGTTAAATTTTGGGCAATTCTGCCAAACCCCATCAGCCCATAGACGGCCTCCCTGAAACGCGGAATAGGTGTATTCCAGTCTTTCCACGAATAACTACCTTTATGTACTTTTTCATTGTAGAACGGCAAGCTGCGCATAAGCATAAATGAAAAAGAAATTGCCTGGTCGGCAACTTCATCGATGCAGTAATCCGGAACGTTTGTTACTATTATTCCGTGTTCATAGGCTGCTTCCACATCTAAAATATCCACACCAATTCCGTACCGTGTAATTATCTTGCATTTCTTTAATTTTTCAATGGTTGGCCGCATTATTTTTGCATACTGTTGCATGATTGCATCCGCATCTGCAGCAAGCTCTCCTAGCCCTTCACCTGTTTTACATTTAAGGCCGATTACCTCTGCACCGATAGGTTCAAGTATTGATTTTTCTATTGAATTGTCCGTGTAATCATAATCACTTATATACACTTTGAATTTGCTCATTTTAATTTCAACTCACTTAATCTATTTATTTTCCGGCACCATTTTCACTAAGCAGTGCCAATGCCTCGCTATTTTATAGCGAAAAGCTTATATTGTCTACAGCCAGAACACCCGGGTAGCTTCTCTGAAATACTTTTTACTTCCAAAATATGCAACATCACTATCGT
>DATKTE010000126.1:0-2003 GCA_035531295.1 Alphaproteobacteria bacterium | reverse complement strand
ATCAGGGGGGCCAACATCATCATCTGTTCTTTGGTTAAATCTCCCATATTTTGCAGGGCTTTTTTGAGGTTGCCCGAGACGTCAAGGATGTTTCTCACCGCACTGGCTGTACTTTGAACAAAATCTTTAAGTAAATCCTGTGTCATATACCCCATTGTCACGAAGGATTTAAACAGTTCCAGCGTTGCACTCAGGGCCTCAAAGAGCTTTGGTCTTTCCGCTATCTTCTCAAACATCGCAAAGATAGGCTGGAGGGCAGAGGGAATTTTCAACCCGAGCTCAAGGGCTTTATCACGAAGCATCCCCAGTGGTTCCTTTAACGCCATTAGGGCATCAAAAAAGTTGTATCCTTGAGCAATCAAAAGGCTAAAACTATGCGCGGTTATTCTTGCAAGTTGGTCAAACTTTCTCTGAATTCGGGGAATCATTTCAGACAGAGAAATGTTATATTTCTTTGCCCAATCTATAATATCCGTCCAATCTTTCCCGTGTTTGTCTTTCCATTTTTTAAACTGATTAAACAGTTTGTCACCAAGGGTGTCCCTAATGTTCTCAATGATCTTCTCGTAATCAGCGCCCTTCTTTGATAAATCGGCCAAAAGATCGCCAAGACCCTTAAACATCTTTTTTGTCACAAAGTCTAGGGTTCTGATATCCGCAATCATCGTCATGAGAAGCGCGGGAATCCTATTTAACAGGCCGGAAAAATCAGGCAATTCCCTGTAGCTTCCCTCGTCCGGACCCACAATCTCACCAGGTGGCAAGTTGATTCCTAGTCCTATTCTCTTCCACTCTTCCAGCAATTCCCTTGCCTTTTCTATCTGTTGTTCTAGGAGATAAATTGATTGCTCGGTTTTTTCATTTAGGTCAAAAACCTTCGTGATAACATATCCTATCCATAGGATTGCTGCCGCAGAAAAGGTTTTAACGGCCACTCCAAGAGCCTCAATAGCTTCCTTCATTGAGATGGTTCCCTTAATCCACTCGACAACAATTTTGCCGATTGTATCAGCGAACATCTGAAATATGGTATTGAGGAATTGCTTTATGGCACCTTGAAAGTTTTTAAATTCGGTAATCATGTTTGATATACCCCGAATCCAAGAGGCCTCTATTTGCTGATTTACATCTTTCCAGAACTTCCCGATATCGAACACCTTTTTCTTAATTTCATATTGGAGAAATTCAAGTTGTAGTCCGATTGACGCAAACACAGACTTAAGTGCAGAGGGCGCAGATTCCCATTCTGTAATATATTGTTTAAGATCCTCCTCCATTTCTTCTAGTCTTTCTTTTATGGGAAAAGTTTCTTTAAGCCATTCCTTGAAATTATAGGTTGCCAAATCCTTTAGTGCTTCGTGAAATTCCTGGACTGAAATTTTTGCATCATACAACTGTTTCATAAGATAACCAAGGCCGACATAGCTACTTAATTTACTTATTACCGTAGTCGTTTGTGTAGTCGTTTTGTTTAAACCCTTAAACCCCTCTCCCGTTTCCCCAAGCGATGCAAGAAGCTTCTCAAAAGTCCCAATAATACCAGTCATCGTTTCAAGAGACTTGTCAGACTGATCCTGGTATTCACTTCCTATCCAAATCAGGTCTTTGATTGTGTTGAAAAGGGCCTCGTTTACACCCTTGAGAATGCCGAATTTTGTGGCAAGTAATTCCGTTGTGGCGGCAATCGGCAAAAGGCGTTGTATCAAAAATCTCGCCGTCGCTTCACCTATCTCAAAAATCGCCAACTTCACCGCATTAAAAGCCAATATCACCCCTTCAACAGCCTGAACGATCAGCTTAAATGCTGACAATACACCCCTGGCAATTCCTTCGGCGTTTTTCACAATAGCATCTTTAACATCGGCCATAACTACCGTAATTCTCTTTGCAATATCAGTAAGTGCAGGCATAAGGGCGACGGCGATAGCCTGGGATGAACCCTGCAAGCTGGCCCGCAGCCTTGTCTGGCTGTCGTTAAATTCCTCACAAGCCTTTGCAGCCTT
>DATKTE010000125.1:0-2462 GCA_035531295.1 Alphaproteobacteria bacterium | reverse complement strand
AGATAAATGTATAATGGTTAAACGCAAAGGTCGGCACACATCTGGGCGTACCGACCTTCGAAACTCCTTCACCGCTTACGCCCTTGCTGGGCTGGGCGATGAGCATACTTTAAACGTCTACTTTAATGAACTCCTTAGCGTTCAAAGGGCAACGCTGAACATTGTTCCCGTCAGTAATCTCGATGTAGATTTCATTTGGGAAATCCTCACCACGATTTTTGATAGAATACGTGAACGGGTAGTTCGCATTTTTCATAAGACCGTTGATCTCAGGAAGCGTGTGGTCTCTGAAATGTCTCTTAATAGTTGAGTGAATGGCACTCGCATAGCTAAGAAGGGCTTTTGGGTTTACGCTCGCTGGCTTAGAAGAAAGTACCTCTACGATCGTTTGAGGTACTTCAGCTTGCACAGGAGCAACAGGGGGTGCTTGTGGCATTTCCTCCATTTTTACCTCATCACGTTCTCTTGGCTCTGCTGGAGCAGGCTTTTTAGCAGGTGCTTTTTTAGCAGGTGCTTTCTTTGAAGATGCCTTTTTCGCAGGTGCTTTCTTAGCAGGTGCTTTTTTGGATACCGCCTTTTTAGGGGTAGATTTAGCAGGTTTAGCTTTTGCTTTTGCCTTAGATACAGATTTCTTTTTTGCCATTTTAATTTTTTTAATGTTGTGTGTAATGAAAATCTTACAAATATGCTAACATTTCTTCAAATTGTTCAAAAAAAGATATTCACATGGTTGCTTTATTGCCTATTTTTGCAGGATGCCTTTGTCCAGTTCAAAAACGAATTGAATGTCAAATATAGTAGATCTACCCCCAAACGATAAAAGTGGAATGTATAAAGCACCTTACCATGAAGATGGGGGCGTGCAATCCATTATTGACGGGGTTCAAAAAGTTGAAATTGAGGGCGATGAATATCACATTTGTCGTGAGGCGATGAATAGTTCAGACGTTTACGAATTTGTTGATAAATCCAATAAGCAGATATTAGATAAGCTGTTCCGTGAGGAAGGTTGTGTGTTTGAGCAAGGTAAGTCAGCTTCGGGCGATTTCATTGTTTGCAAACTGGTGGTGCTAGACGATAAAAAACGCACGATCAAAGGAACTCCCAAACAGATCCTAAATACCCTCCAAGACGAGAAGGCTTGCAAAATGACTTCTGATGCTCAGTCGGGCGGATCAAAGGAGCAGGGCGGAAACCTAAGCGCAGTTCAGCAGTATTTAGGATATTCTGCTGGCGTGGCGATCGTGCTACATGATACTATTTTGCTTACGCATCCAACAAATTCAAAGTGGAAGGGCAGTTATTCTATTCCGAAAGGTAAAGTCGAGGAGGGCGAAAGTTTTTTAGCTGGCGCAATACGGGAACTGGCAGAGGAAACAGGTATTCAGCTTACCCAAGCCCAGATTGAAGAATTGGATAAAAGTGCGCCTGTTATACTAAATTATGTAAAAAAGAAGAATATTCAGACTAGGCTGGCTTATTTTGTCCTGCGTATCGATAGCGTGGAGGAAGTCGGCATGGATGATCTGGTGATTCCGAAAGAACAGCTACAACTTGAAGAAGTGGACTGGGCAGGCTTTGTGGAATTTGATGAGGCAAGAGAAAGAATGGGTGAGTTGCAGATTCCGATCCTAGAAGCCGTTGAAGGAAAGGCGGTCATGCAGGAGGGTGGCGAGGCAGGATATTTATACAGGTATCATCCTATTGGAGATTTAGAGAATGTAAAAAAATACGGACTTAAACCATACACGCAAAGGTCAATGACTGAAAGGGCGGTTGAAAGTGGTGATGCGGAAAAATGGGGGTGGGATGAATCAATGACAAATCCGCCAGAAGATCAATATGAGAATGATTACCCAAGAATTTTCTTTACTCCCGTAGAATGGGAGGGAGGATCTGAGGGGCGTGTGCCTTTGCGAATCAAGAAAGATCCCCTCGAATACGAATTGCATCCTGACGAAAACTTACCGCCAGATGTGTTTATGCAGGGAGAAAATGTGGGAGTTGAACCCGAAAATATAGAAATACGGGTTGGTCAAGAGTGGAAACCTTTGAATGAATACAACCCCGACATCAGATATGAGAAGGGTGGGGAGGTTGAACAATCGGAAACCTTTTTGAAATATGGTAAGATTAAAAAAACTATTAAAATAAATAATGATGGCAATGTTTTTGAAAATGGATTTAGGCAATATTCGGCAAATAATTATGAGGATGGATATAATTATATTAAAAATAAATATCCC
Source organism: Alphaproteobacteria bacterium (assembly GCA_035531295.1). GTDB lineage: Bacteria > Pseudomonadota > Alphaproteobacteria > UBA9655 > UBA9655 > UBA9655. The sequence continues at coordinate 216 of DATKTE010000125.1, read as the reverse complement.
GAAGTAATTGATAAATTCTTCACTCCAAAATCCGCCAAAAAAATTAAACAATATAAAGGATTAATAACTTTATACAGAGGAATCAATAGCGCAACAGAAGGTAAAAATTATTATTCTCCTGAAAAATCATTTGCACTTGAATTTACTCAAAGTGGTAAAGAAGGTGAATTGGAAAAAATAAAAATGAATACGGATTTAATTTATAGAGCAAAAGAG
>DATKTE010000124.1:0-11918 GCA_035531295.1 Alphaproteobacteria bacterium | reverse complement strand
TATCCTTCCTGAGTCTGTGCGAACTCAAGCTCACTTTTTATAAGAAATGGAGTTTTAGACGTGAATTTAATTCAATTCATGGGGGCCTTAGAAGTTGGTTTTTTATATGGTCTTGTTGCCATAGGCGTTCTTCTATCGTTTAGGATTTTGGATTTTCCAGACCTAACAGTGGATGGAAGTTTACCTTTAGGTGCGGCCGTGTGTGCAATTCTAATTGTTTCGGGCGTTAATCCTTGGCTGGCTACATTCTGTTCTATTTTGGCAGGTATGGCAGCAGGTTTTACAACAGCGTGGATAAGTGTTAGGTGGAATATTTTGCACCTTCTCGCCAGTATTTTAACGATGACAGCATTATATTCGATTAATTTAAGGATTATGGGACGACCTAATATTGCTCTTTTAGGGGAGCAAACGATTTTTACCCCTCTCGAAAATTTCACTTCTCTTGAAAGCTTTTCGTACCTTCGTCACTACACGATACCAGCGGCTATGTGTATTATCGCAACTGTTGTTCTGATTGTTGTCTACCGTTTTTTAAGCTCTGAAAAGGGCCTTGCGATGCGGGCGACGGGAGCTAATCCTCGGATGGCTAAAGCTCAAGGAATCGCTGTTAATCGTCAAGTCCTGTTGGGGATTGCCATCAGCAATGGGCTCGTTGCTTTAGCAGGGGCGTTATGGGCACAAAGTCAAGGTTTTGCTGATGTAACGATGGGAGTCGGGACGATCGTTGTGGGTTTAGCAGCTGTTATCGTGGGAGAGGCATTTTTTAACCCCAAAGTTATTCTCTCCGCCCTGGTGGCTTGTATTCTCGGGTCCATTTTTTATCGTCTTGCTATAGCTTTTGCCTTGAATGCGAGCTTTTTAGGGTTACAAGCTCAGGATCTTCAGCTGGTAACAGCTATTATCGTGGGGCTTGCTATGATCACCCCAAAGCTCAGGTCTAAAATTCTTGATTTTAAAGCTTCACGGAGCCAAGCATGATTCGTCTTTCTGATCTGCATGTTACCTTTAATCGCGGAACAGCCATGGAAACCAGGGCTTTGCGAGGCGTTACCCTGAATATCAAAAAGGGAGACTTTGTGTCTGTAATTGGAGGGAATGGGGCCGGTAAATCCACTGTTCTTAATGCTCTTTGTGGGGACGTTTTTCCGGAGCGGGGGACGATTTCCATTGATAATAAAAATGTAACGGCCCTTGCTTCCTGGCAAAGAGCGCCTTTTGTAGCGCGTGTTTTTCAAGACCCAATGGCGGGAACGTGTGCTAATCTGACTATTGAAGAAAATATGGCACTCGCCACGGGGCGTGGGGCAAAAAGGACATTGAAAAAGGCTCTTAGTAAAGACTGCCGCGAAAAATTCCGTTTCCAACTCTCTCGTTTAAAGCTTGGCCTCGAAAATCGACTCCAAGATCCCATCGGTCTGCTTTCAGGAGGGCAAAGGCAAGCTATAAGCCTAATCATGGCCGTACTTGAGCCTATGAAAATTCTAGCCCTTGATGAACATACAGCAGCACTTGATCCTAAAACAGCTGCTTTCATTTTAGAACTTACCCGCGAAATAGTCGAAGAAAATCAGTTAACGGCCTTGATGGTAACCCATAGTATGCATCAGGCGCTAGAGCTTGGAAATCGTACCGTTATGCTTGATGAAGGGCGTGTAGTTTTTGATGTGCGCGATAAAGAGCGTGAAGGTCTTACGGTGCCAGATCTCCTCGACCTTTTCCACAAGAAAAGTGGCGTTGAGCTGGACGATGACAGCTTGTTGTTGAGTTAGGTAGAGACTGCATGTGCGTTTTGTTGTTCACCAGAAATAAACGTAAAATTCTCTCGATTGCATCGGGCTGTTGCCCTCGCAAAGACGACTTCCCCCTTTCCGTTAATGCGAGGAGCTTTGCTCCGAAGCAATCTAATAGTAATTAGAGGAATTACCCATGACCCACGTTGTGACTGAAGCCTGCATCAAATGCAAATATACGGATTGTGTCGAAGTTTGCCCTGTTGATTGTTTTTATGAAGGGGAAAATATGCTCGTCATTAACCCTGAACAATGTATTGATTGCGGGGTATGCGTGCCAGAGTGCCCTATCAATGCCATTCATCCCGATACGGATGCAGACATGGAAAAGTGGGTTGAACTGAACGCTCAGTACGCCAAATTATGGCCGAATATTACCTGGCCAAAGGCCCCTCTTCCTGACGCGGACTCTTGGGCTTCAGTTCCTAACAAGTTCCCTGAACACTTTAGTCCAGAGAAGGGAGAAGGTGGATCATCCTCGTAGCATACTCTTGAGTATGCTACTCAACTTTGTAACCTCCTGAGTTAAGAAATATATTCTTTCAAATAACTTTTAACATTGCGGTCAAGTTCTTCGTCCAGGTTATTCATGATTTTTTCCATCATGACAATCCAAACTTTCCGCCTTTGTCCAAGTGTAAAGTTTTCACCTATCGTACGGGAACCTTGAGCGCGGGCATACGCGAAATTCTTGGCATTTCCAGCGTCATCAAAAATTTCAATTTTTACAGACATTTTGGCGTCATATTGCTCGGATTGATCAACGGTGAACATCCCTCTCATACCCGTCGTCCCTGGGAGACGCTTTTCTATGACAGAGGCATCCTCAATGGTTACGACAGCATATCCTGTTTTTCCTACAGGTAGAAGGCGATCTTGAACCCATTGTTGAATCATGACCACAGGAGGCACGGGCAAATCATTCTCCACATGAGGCAAAGTAGAGGATGAGTGGTATTTTTTTACAACCTCAACACGCGAAACGTTAAGGTGAATGGGTTTATTCGCGAGATAAGCTAAGCCCAAGGGTTCTGGCAATTGAGCAGAGGGGGAGCAAGCAGCGAGAATAAGTGCAATAACACAAACAAAAGGTAAAAGACGCATAGTTATATCTCCTTAATGGACTGTCAGGAGGTCCTGACGCTTAAATGTATAATCATGGTTACAGAATTCACAAGTCATTTTCAACTCTCCCTTTTCGAGAAGGCTCTCTATTTCATCATGGGTGAGCGTGGACAAAAAAGTCTTAATTCTTTGTTCTGAGCATCGACACTGAGCTTTTAGCGCGATAGGGTCAAAAGCCGCGACATCTCCCTCATGAAAAAGACGGGTCAGTAAGGTTTCATAAGGTATTGAAAAATCCAAAAACTCCTGAGGAGAAAGTGTTTTTAGAAGGGATTCCATATATACCCATGCGTCTTCATCAACTTTATGTTCAGGCAATTCTTGAAGAAGAAGAGAGCTGCTTTTCCAGATCCCTTCATCCGTTTTTTCTGAAGCGATGAATAATCGCGACTTCAATTGTTCGGATTGATCAAAATAATGTTCTAGTGCGCTGGGGAGGGTTTCGTGATCTAAAGTTACAATTCCTTGATAACGATCAATTTTAAGACCTTGGTCCACCGTAAAGGCTAAATACCCACGTCCCAGGAGTTCTTGAAAAGTATCATTTTTCTTGATGTCTTGAGGGCGAAATTGGGCATAGCCACGCATGTGACCGTCATGGGTGATGTCGACAACTGTTAGATTTACGGGGCCGTCAGTTTTCGTTTGAAGTAAAAAAACACCATCATATTTCAAAAGACCAGAAAGAGTTGCGCCTGCTGCTAGCAGTTCTGCCAAAACTTTTTGTAAAGGGTAGGGATAGTCGTGTTGACTTACAACCGTGGTGCTGACGTCTTGCAATCGCACTAATCGTCCTCTTAAGGAAAAGGCAGGAAGTATAAAAGGGATTGAAACATCAGCATTTTGCTGGTCAGCCATGACACACTCTTACTTTCTATTGTTCCAAGGTGATGCATCATAGAATGGAGAGCCTTTAACGTCAAACAAATCCACACTTCTCAGAAAAAATTAACCATTTGTTAATAAATTACAGTGCATAATTATAGATATAGTATAATTATATTTTTAAAATAAATGTGATAAGAGCTGTATTGATGAAGGGTGGTAATATATCATGTATTTCTTAAAAACCTTTGTAATAGAAGATGTGGGTGTTACATCAATTGAATATGCCTTGATTGCTTCTCTTATCGCACTACTTATTATAGCTGGTGCCACAGCGATTGGGTTGAAATTAAAGAATATTTATAGTAATGTAGCAACACAAATATAAATATTTAAGATGACAATAATAGTAACTGATGAAATAATTAGTAAATCGCGGAATCTGCTAGTTTTGAAGAATTTAGTTGGATAACAATCATCTATTTTCTGCCAAGGATATAATAAATAATAAATAATGAAAGTAAAAATGTAAAATTGAAAAGAAATACTGAATTATTAAAATATTAACCATTAATTAACGATTTTAGGTGCATAATATATTTACTAGATAAATAAATTATATTTCTAGATTATTATAATAATAAATATTTAATCTTTATGGAGGAGGGTATCATGACTTTTTTAAAGAACTTCTTAAGACAGGATGAGGGGGTTACAGCCATTGAATACGGCTTGATAGCTGCTCTTATTGCTCTCTTAATTATTGCTGGTGTTACTGCAATTGGTCAAACTTTGAAGAATACATTCAGTAGCATTGCATCACAAATTTAATAAAACTTTTATTAAACTTGCAAGAGAAGGGTGCCTTTGGCACCCTTTCTTGTATAAATTAATTCAGTAAATAATTTATGCTCATCTACTTATAATTATTTCTTCTAAGTTCTTGATTAGAATCACTCGTGGTGTAGAAAAAAAGAAGACGCTCACATCCAATAGCGATAAAGAAGATAGGAACGGCTCCTAAAATATCTGCAAAGTAGTGTTCGCCAATAGGAATACATGCAAAAATAACAAGTAGATTCAATAACAATATTGGAATAAAAATATATTTAGGTTCATTGCGAAAAGTATAGGTGTAGAGTAGCGCCATAATAGAATGGAATGAAGGGAAAGTTACGATTCCACTCGTCGTACGAATATCCACAATATTTTCGCGAAGCAAGAGAAGCTGTTTCAATGCAAGGGCTAACTCCTTGTTGGGCGTGTAGCCATACCAGGTGTATGGGCCAGATGCTGGAAGTATACCACTGATAAAGTTTGTCAAAAGTGCCGCAATCATAACTTGCATTAAAAATCGCTGTAAAACTGTTACTTTATCAAAAAAACTAAAATAAAAAATAATTAATGGAAATTGTATAAGATAAGCATTGTAAATATAAACAAATAGCCTCCGCCACTCCAGGTGATTTCGAAACCAAAAATCAAGGGCAGGTACCTTAATCCCAAAAGCTTCATCAATAGCAACTAACTGGGCGTCGATTAAGGGAAATCTTAGTGTTGCAACTAAATAAGATAAAACTAACATAGCCGTTATAAGGGTGAATAAGAAAACAATTGATTCCAGAAGGGATACGATTCTTGGGTCTGGACGGAATGTCTTATAGAAGACGTATGGTAGGAAAAGAGAGCACAAAAAGAGAAATTGTAAAAAAAGATCTTTCAGATTATAATAGAATTGAAAAGATCCAAGGCTAACCCAGACAGTGTCGACTAGAAATATAAAGCCTATTAGGCTCCATAAAATTTTTGTGTAGGTCAAGGAATCTCCGCTCGAATGATTTGACTGAAGATATAAAAACACCTTTCCTACCACCCATCAAGACAAAAAGTATTGATAATGAGGGTTTGTGGAAGCCTTTGTCCTTAAGAATGATGTTTGTTCTTTTAACGAGAGTGTTTAAAACTTTAGGTAAATAGTGTAGACTTTAGCTTATGAAAATTCTCTAAATAGCGGGCTCACTTGACGTATACAAAATTACAATGGTTGATAATAGCCCTATTCTTAATTATTGAAATAATTTGGGTGAGATACTCTTCGTTTTTGGTTATCTATAATAAAACAGCAATACTTTTCTTTACTATTCCTTTATGTGTTGTTGGGGTTCTCTATGTCATTTATAAAAAATTTCGTCCAGATGTTAAGATCGTATCTCTTTTAATTCCAACCAGTATTTTATTAGCCTATGCTCCGCTTATGTTGCTTTTTTCCTATTTAGGAGCGACTTTAAATCTGCCTTTTGTAGATTCTTCTTTAGTCTCAATAGATAGTTTTTTTGGAGTTCATTCTCCATCTGTTGTTTTTTGGTTTCAAAATCATAAGTGGTGGAATTATATATTTATCTTTTTTTATGATACCTACGTCTATCAATTTCCATTTATTATACTTTATTTTGGTCTTCGTGGTGAAACGATCATTCTACAGAGATTTTTTATGCAGTTCATTATTGCTACCCCTTTATCTGTTATAGTGAGTATTATTTTTCCCGCAGCTGGGGCCTCTGTCTGGTATGGGTATACACCTAATCATGAGCTCAGCAACGCGCTAAATCATTTACTTCAATTACGCCAAAACGTGTTGGATGTTACCTCAATAGATGGGATTGTCACATTGCCTTCTTTTCATTGCGTTATGGCATTTATTTATGCGTACACCTTTCGAAATGAAAAAAAGATTCTCTTCATTCCTATTTTAATAATAAATTTATTAATGATTTTTTCGTGCATTCCGATTGGTGGACATTATTTCGTTGATATTTTAGCGGCAATTCCCATCTTTTTATTAGCTGTGGGTATTGAATCATTGATTTTTAAATCCATGAACGGTTCAAAGTTAACAAAGGACAGTGAAAGATAAATAGGTAAATGCGATTTTGAAATTATTTCAGGATAGCTTTAATTTTTCTACAATAGATCAAATTTTATGTTTTTTGCCATTTCTTAAAAGCGAGCATTCCCCTGGCTTAAAAGTCAAGTTTTCAAAAAATTGGTAAAAGTTTACTAATTTTTAAGAAGATTCCTATTTAATAAATTATAGAGAGTGGAGTAATTGCTCCGCAATATAATAAATTAAGAAGGAGGTATATTACCATGGTGACTACGGCAAGTGCTCAACATAAACTTGATCGCATTCGTCCTCCGCGCGTCCAGATCACTTATGACGTGGAAATTGGTGGAGCCATCCAAGAATATGAACTTCCCTTTGTAATGGGGATTTTGGCGGATCTTGCAGGATTGCCGGCGACCCCTTTACCTCCTTTAAAAGAGAGGAAGTTTATTGACATTGATCGTGATAATATTAATGACGTCATGGCCTCCTTGAATGCTCAACTTCCTGTGCGAGTCAAGAATGTTTTGGGTGGGGATGCGCCAGATTTAAATATTCTTCTGACCTTCAGATCGATGGATGATTTTGGGCCTCTAAATATAGTTGAGCAAGTGGGCCCCTTAACCGACCTCTATAAGAAACGAATAGCGTTAGCTGATCTTTTATCCAAGTTAGATGGAAATGATGCTTTAGATGCTGAACTGAGAAATCTCATTGATAACCCGGATGCTTTGGCTCAGCTACAAAAGGAAATTAAAACAAAGAAATAAGTTTTTAAAAGCTTTAGATGAGGGAGTTGAATCATGGCAGACGATACAAAAAAAACACCAGCAGAAATGGGGAAAACGAAGGATGATGCGCCAACAAAGGCAAGTGCCGCAACCACAGGGGGGGCGGGCGGCGGCGATGATGGTGGCGACAGCAATGATGGTATTCTTAATAGAATTATTCAAAATGGCAAGCTTGCGCGTGATCCTTCACAGATCGATAATGCAAAGCTTATGCTAGCCGAATTTGCAAACCAAATTGCGTCTGCTCCCAAAGGAAGTATCGGTAACGATGTTTATTCCTTTATTGTAAGCGGCATCAGTAAATTTGATAGAACGATTTCTTCTCAGCTTGATGAAATTCTTCATGATCCAGATTTTCAAAAATTCGAAGGCTCCTGGAGAGGAATTCATAAGCTTGTTCAATCAACCGAAACAAGCGAAACGCTTAAGCTAAAGTTGTGGGTTATTACAAAACAAGAGCTTTTTGACGATTTGGACCGAGCGGTTGAATTTGATCAAAGTCAGCTCTTTAAAAAGGTCTATGAAGAGCAGTATGGCACCTTTGGTGGTATACCCTTTTCGTGCCTTTTAGGTGACTTTGAATTTGGGCGAGATCCAGTAGATATGGAACTTGCCACATTAATTTCAAATACAGCAGCCTGTGCTCACACGCCTTTTATTGCAGCTGCAGCTCCAGCTTTGTTCAACTTTGATAGTTTTACAGAGCTAAGTGGACCACGGGACCTCTCAAAGCTTTTTGATGGGACGGACGCAATTAAATGGAGAAGTTTTAGAGATACGGAAGATTCTCGCTATTTCGTCCTAACCCTTCCTCATGTATTGATGCGTCTGCCCTATGGAAAAGAGACGAGCCCTGTCGAAGGCTTTGATTATGAAGAATCGGTGGATGGAACGGATAACTCCAAGTTTTGTTGGGGAAGTTCGGCTTATGCCATGGGGCAGAATATTACCAATGCTTTTGCTCTTTATAAGTGGACAGCTGCAATCCGAGGTGTTGAAGGCGGGGGACTTGTTGCCGATTTGCCAGCATTTACCTTTAAAACAGCCGAGGGTGATTTAGCAGTGAAGTGCCCGACGGAAGTTGCCATTACCGATCGTCGCGAGAAAGAACTCAGCGATCTTGGTTTTATTGCTCTATGCTATTGCAAAGATACAGATTATGCAGCTTTTTTCAGCTCACAAACGACACAAAAACCAAAAGAATATAATGAAAATGCTGCAAATGCGAATTCGCGTATTTCAGCGAGACTTCCTTACATGCTTAATGCCTCGCGATTTGCCCATTATATCAAGGCGATGATGAGAGATAAGATTGGTTCCTTCTTCTCACGGCAAGAAGTTTCTCTCTTTCTCAACTCATGGATTGCTCAATATGTACTTCTTTCAGATGTGGCGCCAGAAACCGTAAAAGCGTCGTTCCCGTTGCGCGAGGCTCGTATTGATGTTTCCGATGTACCGGGTAAGCCTGGAAGCTATACTGCAGTCGTCTATCTGAGGCCATTCTTTCAACTTGAAGAACTAACAGCATCCCTACGTTTGGTAGCCACGTTGCCGAGGCCAGGTGCTGGATGAGATCAGGGAAGCAAATGAACAAGCGGAATAAGATGAAAGGAATATAAAATGTCAGATATATCAATACCCTCAACAATGATATCTGCAGCGTCTCAAGCTGCAAATTCTGGGACCAATACATCAAACCTTTATATAAACATTGCAATGCAAGGAACCGGCACACTCGCGGGGGAAAATGTTGACCCAAAACTTGCGAAAGCAGATCGACTTTTAGCATTTACAGAGTCTATGCGCCGAGAGGTCAATACAGCTGCTGAAAACACCTTGTTTTCAGCGGGAGAAATTGATGCTAGCTGGGTATACATTGAAATCCTGCGAACACAAGCATCAATGTTTTGCCAAAATTCATTCTTTGCTGGTGATATTATTGATCCCATAAAAATATGGAGAGCTGATATTATTAATAAAAAACTTACTGTAACGGAAGAAATCTCTTATTCAAAATGTACCATAACAGGGATTGAAACCAATGCAGTGGCCATCCAGGGTAAAAAATTGGATACTCTGAAAGTTTGGTTCCGTTTTACGGGGCGAGATGATACCCTCTCTTTCTTTGATCAATCTGGGCAACCCATTGGAAACAATATGTCAAAAATTGACTTCACGACTGGGACATTGCAGGCCGCAGGAGGCGGAGGAGCAGGAGGCGGAGGCGCAGGAGGCGGAGGCGGAGAAGCAGGAGGCGGAGGAATGTAATTAAGTTACATTGATTTAAATCAAAAGGTGAGCCTAGCGGTATCACCTTTTTCTTTATGGTCTTTACGAGAACGTGATATAGTCTAAAAAAGATATGAAAATCAGTCGTCACCAATGAAGACAATGAAACAAAATAAAATCAACAAAGGAACGCTTGCTCCCCTTTTTGAGCGAATTATTGAAGATAAAAGTGATGTGGGTTTTGTGAGTCAGCTTCTTAATGCAGAAGAGTTGAAGCAATCGATTATTCTTGAAGTTTCGACTATTTTAAACACCCGTTGCACCGTTCGGAAAGTTATTTATGAAGATCATTTAGAAACCATTCCCCTTTTTGGGCTACCTGATTTTTTTGGCTTAAGTGATTTTAGCTATTTTGAAGGTGATAACCCTCAAGACTGGCCCACTGTAGCACGTTTCATCGAAACGGCGATTAGCGCCGCGGAGCCCCGCCTTCAAAATATTTTTGTAAATGTGGAGAGCTATGATTCAGTTGCACAAACGCTCTTCGTAACCGTTTCAGCATTTATTAAAGAATCCAAGTTGATGAAAGAAATACATTTTCCTTTAGCGCTTCAAAACTGGACTTCATCGCAGTAATAGGCAGTCTGAAAAGCTTAAAAATATTACAATATTAATTTATTAACAATAAAAAAAAGAAATTTATTGACTAAAAAAAATTGATAAAGTAGAAAATAGTCTGTTGTTGTTTGTTAAGAGGTTATGAATATGAAGCTACTTAAAATAAATTCCCGTCTATTTTTTTCTTCCCTCGTTGTTCTCGCTTTGACTGCCCCAGCAGCATTCTCTATGGAGGAAGATGAAGGGTATAAAATTCGGGTACGCCAAGTGATAGCTTTAGGTGAAAAGTTTAAAGAATTAGCTGTTGCTGGTGAATATCAGGAAGTCCTAAGCAGAATGCACCAGATCGGGTTACCAGAAAGGACTTTGGATAATTTAACCCGAGGTCCGAATCTTTTGCATTCATACATTCTGAATGTCACATATAGTTACGTGTATTCTTGTAATGAGCTCGCGAGGTCTCTTTGTAGCCGTGATATACCTCAGGCCCTAAAGTATTATACTGATGCGGCTACCAATGGGCGTAAGTTTTGGAATTATTATAAAAATATTAATGAACCGGGTTTGAATAATTGTCTATTTGACATCGTGGATGAGATTATCCATTCTCAATATTCTTTAGTTAGTCTGCAGCCAATCCAGAACCAATCAACTATTTCTAATTTGAGGGGCTTAATTATATTTGATAAAGAAATTGTAGAAAAATTTCGAATTACATTGGCTTCTGAAAACAATGAAGATATTCGAAGACGAATGGGAACCAAGCAATATAATTATTTAGTTCATATATATTCTTACTTACCATTCGTAAACGACCAAAAAGAATATATATTTTATCAATCTGAAATTGATGAAATTATTTCATCTTTAAAGGAATTAAAACATTCACTTTATGAAAAAGCGGTAGACCAAAAGAAGAGATATGGTGCAAGAATTGAAGAGACTCGAAAAGGCAAATCTTCCGCACCTCTATCTAAAAGAGGGAAAGCACGTCTGGCAAAGCTGGTTCATGAGCGGGAAGCAAAGGTATTCAATACACATGCTGAATTAAGTCAAGATATTGCCCCCATGCCAAGCCTTATTATCTGGCGTTTGCAAGAAATTAAAGAAATGATTACTGCAAGTGACTATGATTATATAGCTTCTAATAAAAGAAAAAAGGAAGAATTTGCTCAATCTCAAAAACTTGTTTCTGATAAAATATTAAAATTTGAAGAAGAAGTATTTAGGTATATTAATAATGGAACTGCATATAATCCAACTGAAGAAAATCTGGCTCTTGTTTACAAGAGCGGTTCAGAAGTACTCGATCTACCTTTGTGTGATCGATTAATAGGGAATATGATCTGCTTCATGAATTCAGGTGATTTTCAAAATGCTTTGCTACGCTTAAGAGTCTACGAAACGACTGTGAAAAAATTACCTAAAACATTGAATATGTATCCAGCATACTTGAAGTTTATGCTGGGAGATCCTTCTGACTGGGTTCTTATAACTGAGGAACAAAGGAAAAAGAATAACAAGAAAAAAGCAGCGAAGCGTAAAAAGAATGTTGCATTAGTTCAAGAGGATTTGGCGCAGAAAAAGCGCGAGGAACAGGAGAAACTAGCTGAAATACGACAGAAATCTGATTTTGAAGGTGAAAAAGAGAAG
>DATKTE010000123.1:0-7179 GCA_035531295.1 Alphaproteobacteria bacterium | reverse complement strand
GGAAGACCTTGTAGGATTTAAAAAAAGCTTAAAATATTTAAAATATGCCGAAGAGAGATTAGAGGATAAAAAACAAAAATTAAAAGCCGCTTATCTCATATACAAACTAAAATCCAGGATTAAAAAGATAAGTCGCGCGTCGTTGATTAAAAATTCTTAGGATTTGGATAAGATAAGTAAGTGGATAAGGGTACAGATAGAAGTAAGTTTCAACAAAGCTAGATTATATCTGACCCTTCATCCTTATCCGCAAGGGGCTTATTCATTGAGTATAAAAACAAAATCTCCATTTCACATATCCAAGAAAAGTCATTACTCACCAGTCTTCCACACTCGATGTCATCCCTCGCCAACGCAAGCACAGGCGAGTGAGTATTTACCAAGAAAGTATTCATTTTGACCGAAGGAATGAGGACTGCAGATTCTAGTTCAAATCAAACAGCAAATCCAATTCGAATATTGTAGCTTATTTTAACCTATGAAGCCATGAGAAGACCGGGTAAAGAGGAAAAATCTCACTCTCTGCTTCATACCGTAAAACAACCTTAACCGAGATTTTACTAAGACTAAAGATATAGGTAAAATTCCCCCAAACCTCATCCTCAGAGGGAATTTTCAGGATATGTTTTACTCCCCTTTCCTCTTTAAGCTCGTTTTGTGGCTGCGTTTCTGGTTTTCAGAAATCTAGCGATCACAGATAATCTTTAAAAATGGAGAATATTACTATGGAAATTCGATATAATGAAAGAAACACACAAACTCGTACTTACAAACACATGTTGTTCGTTTTAACAACATGTGTATCTAGTTGCGTATTTTTCAATGAAGCTTATTGCATGGAATGCAATGGGGGATGCGATGAAGGATCACTCACTACTGAAAGACGTGGGGTTAAAAGGAAGATCATCGAGAAGTCTAATTCGAACACGGGTCGAACGAAAAACACGGCCAGAAAATCACCTCATGAAGATCTCTCATCTGATAGTGAAAAAGAGTCAGTAAGTTCTTCATCTGATAATGAGAGTGATTCTGAAGTTGATACCCAAGAATCACCAATGAAAAAAATGAAATATTCTAAGAAACCGCCGGTTGAAGAGAAACGAAATGAAGCCGTTGGCGAAAAGGAGTCTCAAGAAAAAGAATCTCCAAATAAGAATACTACATTGGAGGATGAAATTCGTTCGCAGATTGAGGAGGACGGCATCGATTTTACAGAGTCTCCTCATGGTGGTGATAAAATCCTTTCGGTAATGGTAAAAGAAAAATATGACTATACAAGGGTCAATTGCTTAGATCTGAGTAAGACAAACCTGAGTAACAAAGGACTAAAGAAATTTTCTCGAATTGCGTTGCCTGAATTACGAGAATTAATTTTAGATGATAATCCAATTGGTTCATCTTTATGGGTAACTCCTTCATGGTGGTCGACGAATCACCTGACGGATTTTATTCAAGTAAAATTTCCGCAATTAACGAATTTGTCTTTAGATAATGCTGAAATTTGCGCTGGAGATCTAAGTATTTTAGGTGGAGCAGAATGGCCATTAGAAAGATTGTCTTTAATTGGGAACAAAATTGGAGATGCGGGAGCAATAGCTTTAGCTGAATCAAATTTGTCTAAATTACAATCCTTGCATTTAGAAGGAAACGAAATTGGAGATGTGGGAGCAATTGCTTTAGCTGGGGCAAAGTGGTTGCAAAAGTACGATTTAAAGGATGGAGATGATATAGAAAGCATCAGGTTTCAGGCTGGTATATATCCGACCGTTAATAGACGACTGCCGAACAAGAGATGGGTAAAAGTCGCAAAATATACATGGAATTTAAGCCAGAACAATATTTCCGATGCCGGACTAAATGCCTTATCTGAAGTCAATAAAACGTCTAAATATCCCTGGGAAATACAACCTTTATCTACACCTAAACCGCATAGAACAAAAAGAACAGCATTCATACGCACTCTCAAGACAAAAGAAGCTGAATCAATCATCGAAAAAAACGTAAAGCAAGAACCAGACAAGAAGGGCAAAGGTAAGGAGAAAGATGAAGGTGAAGGTAAATGCACAGTAGGAATAGGCAGAGGAGGCAAAGGTCTGGGGTATGAAGACAGGGTAAAGACTTTGAAAGCCAAGAAAGGAGGCAAGGGTCTGAATTGAGATAAGCTGAAGTTGAGTAAGTGGAAAAGATTGGGAGAGGAAATCTCTCCCAGTTTTTCGCACCAGGTAATGTGAGAGTTTTAAAATTCATTTGGTCCTGCCCCGTTTGTAGGACCACGGGCAGTGAGAAAATTCGATTTTTTACCCTTCCTTTAAAAGAAGAGTATTGTTCTGGAAGCTAGCAAACTCCTCAGGTGTCATATTGCCTAGAGTGCTATGAGGCCTCTGAGAGTTGTATTCTCGCCGCCAAGCTTCAATTTTGACCTTAGCATCCTCCAAGCTTAAAAACCAGTGTTGGTTTAGGCATTCTTGCCTGAAGCGGCTGTTAAAGCTTTCAATGTAAGCATTGTCTGTGGGTTTACCTGGCCTAGAAAAGTCTAAGATTATCCCATTGCTGTAGGCCCACAAATCAAGAGCTTTTGCAACGAATTCAGGCCCGTTGTCTAGGCGTATAACTTTGGGTTTACCATAACACTTTGGTAGCTTTTTCTAAGCTTTTTACCACGTCTACGCTCTTATAGCACAATCCTACTCCTATTTGTGGGCTCTGGCGGGTGAAGATGTCCAAGATAGTTAAAGCTCTCAGCTTCTCTCCTGTAAAGAGCTGGTCAGCCACAAAATCCATACACCAACAATCATTTCTTGCCTTAATCTCTATGGGTTGTTCTCTGGCTTTAGCTTGAACACGTCTTTTGGGCTTCTTTTTACGCATCTGCAATGCTTCTTCACAATAAAGCCGATAAACACGTTTATGATTAATTTTCCATCCTTCTCTTTGTAAAACTGTAAGAATACGACGATAGCCATAATGCACACGACTGTAGGCTATATCTCTTATCTTCTGCTTTAATAATGCCTGCTGGTCATTACGGGGCTGATAGTAATAGGAAGACCTGTGGAACCCTAAAGCTCCACAAATACGCCTTACACTAGCCCCATAAATATTGCTTAATTCATCAATGAAACCACGTTGAACAGCAGGCTTTAACCTTTTTTTGATAAGACATCCTGGAGCATTCTCTTATCTAAGCTGAGCTCGGCTACAAGTTGCTTAAGTTTCCTGTTTTCTTCTTCGATAATCTTTAAACGTTTTACCTCAGAGGGTAACAACCCTCCGTACTTTGCCTTCCATCGATAAAAGGTCGCTTGAGATATACCAAGATGGCGCGTTACATCTTCAACACTCGTTCTTTCTGCTTGGTGTAGGGCTAGAGCTATCTGTTCTTCACTAAAGTGTTTCTTCTTCATCAAAAATTCTCCTTATTCTTTCATCCTTTTATATTGAGAATTTTCTCATTTACCCGGTCCTATCTTCGGGGTGAAGACCATTGCATTATCTATGAATTGCTGGAATGTATTGATTTTAATAGCTGACTCTAGTATTTATTATTATGTGGCATTCCTTGCTGTTAAGTTTAAACTTTGATAAGTCAAATAAATTTACAATAAAAATGATGAAGGAAATATAAATGATTAAACAATTTTCAACTTCTACATTTCTTAGTTCACTTATGCTTTCAACAAGCCTTTGTGTTATAAATTGCTACGGGACTGAGGGTAACCCGGAAGAGGAAGAAGGACGTAATAATTTAAAACGTTCCTATCAAATCCAAAAGTTTAAGTTAGATTCAAATGTAATTGATTTGGCGACCTTAAACGCAACACAAGGATTTACCATTCAAGGTGCTACACAGAGCGATTATTCTGGCTGGTCTGTTAGTTATGCAGGAGATATGAATGGCGATGGCTTAAACGATGTCATTGTAGGAGCTGGGGTAAGGGACAACAATAGCGCAGGGGTAAGCTATGTCATTTATGGCCAGAAAGGTGGATACCAAGAGCCTATTAACCTCGCTTACTTGAATCCAAAGCAGGGATTTGTCATTCAAGGTGCTGAAGAGTATGATTATTCTGGCTCGTCTGTTAGTTATGCTGGAGATATGAATGCCGATGGCTTAAACGACGTCATTGTAGGCGCCCCAGGAGTCAACAATAGCGCAGGGGTAAGCTATGTCATTTATGGCCAGAAAGGTGAATACCAAGAACCTATTAATCTCGCTTACTTGAATCCAAAGCAGGGATTTGCCATTCAAGGAGTTGCACAGGGTGATGCTTCCGGGGGGGCTGTTAATTTTGCAGGGGATATGAATGGCGATGGCTTAAATGATGTTATTGTCGGGGCGATTGGCGTCAACAATTCCGCAGGAGCAAGCTATGTCATTTACGGCCGAAAAGGTGGATACCAAGAGCCTATTAACCTTGCCCATTTGAATCCAAAGCAAGGATTTGTTATTCAAGGCGCTACACAGCGCGATTATTCTAGCGTATCTATTAATTATGCAGGCGATATGAATGGTGATGGCTTAAATGACGTCATTGTTGGAGCTTATCACTACAATGGCTATGCTACAGGTGCAAGCTATGTCATTTACGGCCGGAAAGGCGGATACCAAAAGCCTATTAACCTCGCTCACTTGAATCCAAAGCAAGGGTTTGTCATTCAAAGTGCTCCGAGTGACTTTACTGGCATATCTGTTAGTTATGCAGGCGATATGAATGGTGATGGCTTAAATGATGTGATTATAGGGAATCCGTTTGTCAACAATACTGCAGGCACAAGCTATGTCATTTACGGCCGGAAAGGCGGATACCAAAAGCCTATTAACCTTGCTCATTTGAATCCAAAGCAAGGGTTTGTCATTGAAGGCGCTATAAAGGGTGATTATTCCGGGTGGTCTGTTAATTTTGCAGGGGATATGAATGCCGATGGCTTAAACGACGTCATTGTAGGCGCCCCAGGAGTCAACAATTCCGCAGGAGCAAGCTATGTCATTTATGGCCGAAAAGGTAAGGATGTAGGCTCAATTAGCCTCGCTCACATTAATGCAACACAAGGATTGATAATTCAAGGGGCAACAAAGCTTGATTATTCTGGTTTCTCTGTTAATTTTGCAGGGGATATGAATGGCGATGGCTTAAACGATATCATGATTGGGGCTCCATGGGCCAACAGTAGCGCAGGCACAAGCTATGTTATTTATGGAAATACGAGTTTTTCGGATTTTGAACCATTTCCTTCGACTGTAAATCAGAAAATTAAGAATCAAACTTATAAAACTAAGAATGCCTCTCAAAAAAATTTCTCCTCAAAAAATATTATAAAAACTGAAAAAAACACTGGAGTGCACATTGTGGATGATCAAGAGAATAGTTCTGTGCTTTCGAAAAATACCAAAATTAGTTCATCAGAAAACTCTCTTCCTGATGCCACTTCTGATGGTCTTAGTTCTCACCAAATTCCATGGTATTCTCCAGCGAGATGGGTAAAAGCTTTGCAATCTTTATGGCAACAGCCTGAAACAGAAGAATTCTTCTTAACGTCTGAGTCCCAAGCTCTTCTTAAGATGAAAGCTGAATCTGAGCGTCTCATCAGCCAAGCAGATGATAACCCTGATAAGTGGTATCGTTTTAGCTTAGAGGATTTTAGCGAAGATCTGGGTAAGGCCCTAAAGCAACCTGCAAAGATCGATGTTGATACCATCAAGCATTTTGAAGAGCGCCTTAAAGGCGTCCATAGGGACTTTAGGCCTAAAGCTTCTACTTCACAGCCTTTTGTCTTAAATGCCGTCAATGGCCAAAAGACTTTTGGTGTGGCGCCTGCTTTTGAGATGTTGTCAATCTCTACCACACCGCTTTTGGGCTCTGGATATGTTCCACTTGCATTAGGTAAATAAGACCCTCATTTTATAAGCCACAGTTTTAATCGACTGTGGCTTGTATAAAGGACAAATCCTACCAATAAATTATAGGGAAATGTCTTACTGTGTAATGAACTGGCAAGGATATTACAAAGCTCTCAAGTAGTTACAAGCTCAGATTGTAATGGAGTTCATTTTCAGGCGCTTGTTCCATTCAGCTGAGTTGCTTTTGCAGCTCTTCGAATCCTGCAAGAGACAGCCCAGTTGCTTGAGCTGTTTTCTGCTTACTCCGCGGAGGCTCATGCATAAAATTCATCTTTAAGACATCAAAGGTTGAATATCCTCGATGGAAAGCCCTGTAAGTTCGCTTACGGCCTCAATAGCCATTCCCTTTTCCAAGCTTTTACACCTCATCAGACGACTTGGGGATGGATGGGGGCAAAAGCAAAATCAATAGGAACCTGGGGTTTTGCCATTCCTATCGCAGCGTTGATGGTTTATTATACAATTTCCGTTAATTAAATTTACAAATAACTTACGTGGCACACTGATACAGTAATTTCATTAGTTATTCCTTTTAAAAATTGCGCCACTTCATCTTCGATCGCCTTCAAGATTTTGTAGATGTATTCATTATCTATTGACTAAATTTTATAATTTTTTTATATTCTACGTACATCGATTTTTACTGAAAAATTAATAATATGGGAGTCAGGCGATGCAAGATCATAAATTTCAGATTTCTACTATCAAAAATGTAATTCTCTTCTCTTCTTCTCTTTTTTTATTCTCCAGTTGCTTCAATGTTTCCCCATTGCAGGCTGGGCATAACAACACAAAGATGAGCGATGAAAACAATACAACAGATAATAGTCTTAATAGACTTAAGAGATTAAAGAAGGGTGTTAGATAGTGTCGTCACGAGATAAAAAAAGTGTTATTCTTGACTTCCAATAAATGGAAGAATAAGGATAAAAAAATGCAGGGAAGTCACAGACGTCACGATATTTCAGATCAAACATGGAGCTTGCTAGAGCCCCATCTTCCAGGCCGAGAAGGTACATGGGGTGGTCAAGCCAAAGACAACAGGCAGTTTATTAATGCTGTTTTTTGGATTCTCCGGACAGGAGCTCCTTGGCGTGACTTACCGCCAGACTATGGCGATTGGAAAAACACGCACCGACGTTTTTCTCGCTGGCGCGATAAAGGCATCTGGGAAAAATTGCTAGAAAAGCTTGTGAGTGACGCAGATTACGAGTGGCTTATGATAGATGCAAGTCACATAAAGGTTCACCCCCATGCAGCAGGAGCGCGGGGCGGCAACC